>NZ_RAWQ01000432.1:0-1711 GCF_003668965.1 Corallococcus sp. AB030 | reverse complement strand
CTAGAGCGCCGATCAGGTTACGGCGAGGGAGCAGGCAGGCGATAGGGGATCGACGCGGGCTGGGGTCGCGTGCATAGGTCGCCACCTTCGGAGGTGGCTCATGGAACGCTGGAAGCCGACTGTGGAGCAGAGCGCACGGGAGCAGCGCCTGCTGAAGCTCGCGGGGAAGAGCAGGAAGCTCTTCGTCTTCCTGCGCGAGCATCGGCACGAGTTGTTCGACGAGGCCTTTCAGGACGAGCTCGAAGCGATGTACCGACAGACGGGCCAGGGGCAAACGCCGCAGTCGCCCGCGATGATGTGCATGGCGCTGCTGGTGCAGGCCTACACGCAGACCTCGGACGCCGAAGCCGTGTGCCTCTCGGGCACCGACAGCCGGTGGCGAATGGTATTGGACCGACTCGGTGCGGACGAGGACGAGCCCGCCTTCTCCCAGGGCGGGCTGCAGCAATTCCGGGAACGACTCATCGCGACCGAGATGGACCGCCGGCTGCTGGAGCGCACCGTCGAGGTGGCGAAGCGGACGAAGGGGTTTGATTCGAAGAAGACGCCGAAGACGCTGCGAGTGGGAGTCGATAGCCGCCCTTTAGAAGGGGCCGGGCGGGTTGAGGACACCCTCAACCTGCTCGGCCACGCAGGTCGCAAGGTCGCCGAGGGCATGGCGCTCGTGCTCGGCACCGATGTCGAGGAGGTGTGCCAGCAGGCCAATGCGCCGTTGCTGAAGGCCAGCAGCATCAAGGCCGGCCTCGACCTCGACTGGAGCGCGCCCGACGCGAAGGTCGACGCACTCAATCGCCTGTGCCGACAGCTTGACCGCCTCATGGCCTGGGTGGCGAAGCAGTCGAAGTCGTGCGTCACCGCTCCGCTGACTCGCTACATCGAAGCGCTCGCGCAGGTGAAGGCGCAGGACCTCGAGCCGCACCACGAGGGTGGCGTGCAGATTCGACAGGGCGTGGCCGCCGACAGGCGCATCTCCATTGAAGACCCGGACATGCGTCACGGGCGTAAGAGCAAGAGCAAGCGCTTCAATGGCTACAAGCAGCACGTCGGCACCGACCTCGACACCGACCTCGTGGTGGCCTGCGCCGTGACGCCAGCCAACCGCCCCGAAGAGGAGGCTACGGGCGCACTGCAGGAAGACATGGCCCACCAGGAACTCTTCCCCGATGTCCTCCTCATCGACAGAGCGTACCTCAACAGCACCATGGCCGAAGACGTGCTGGAGAGCGGCGGCGACGTCGTCTGCCGGCCGTGGCGAGGAGCCAGCGCGATGCCCGGACTCTTCGGCAAGCGCGACTTCAAAGTGAACATCCGCGACGGCACCCTCACGTGCCCTGCTGGCGAGGTGGAGCCCTTCGAGCCCGGCGCCGTCGTGCACTTCGACCCGGAAGCCTGCGGGCCGTGCAAGCTGCGCTCGAGTTGTACCCAGGCCGCGTCCGGGAAGGGGCGCAGCGTCACGATGGGTGACGACGAGCGGCTCCAGCAGCGTCTTCGCTTACGTCTCCAGTCGCGCGCGGGCCGCGCACAACTCCGCGAGCGTGTCGGCGTCGAGCATTGCCTGGCACATCTCGCCAACCGCCAGGGCCCGAAGGCCCGTTATCGCGGCACGCGCCGCAACCTCTTTGACCTCAGGCGACTCGCGGTCGTCCAAAACCTCGAGGTCGCCGCGCGCTATCAGCTCGCGGCGTGACCTAACCTGTTCGGCGCTCTAGGC
>NZ_RAWQ01000431.1:0-1725 GCF_003668965.1 Corallococcus sp. AB030 | reverse complement strand
ACGAAGTAGTCACCCCCTCTCCCTAACGGGAGCGGCGGGAACGAGGGCCGACGTGAGGGACTTCCCCTCGCGCCGGCCCTCTTCGCGTCCGGGGTTCAACGCGCTGGCGCGTCCGCCTTCACCGCGCTACGCCCGGAAGCCGGCCCGGACAGCCCGGGCCCGAAAGGACACGGACGATGAAGCCGGACATGAAGAGGCTCACGTGGGTGCTGGCGGCGGCGCTGATGCTGGGCGCCTGCGCGACGAGCAGTCCGGCGGAGGTGGCGCGCACGCCGTCCGCCACGGGCGCCGTCTCCGAGGAGGAGTTCAAGGCCATGCACACCCTGCGCACGGACGCCGCCCCCGAGCGCAAGGGCCAGCCGGTGGAGCTGTCCGACGGCTCCAAGGCCTACCTGAGCCTGCCTCCGAACGCGAAGGGCCCCCTGCCCGCCGTCATCGTCATCCACGAGTGGTGGGGCCTCAACGAGCACGTGCAGGCCTGGGCGGACCGGCTGGCGGCGGAGGGCTACGCGGCGCTCGCGGTGGACCTCTACCACGGCAAGGTGGGCGCCAACCCCGACGAGGCGCTCGCGCTGGTGAAGGCCGTGGACCCGGACCAGGCCACGAAGACGCTGCTGGCCGCGCACGCGTTCCTCAAGGGAGACCCGCGCATCCAGGCCGTGCGCACCGGCAGCATCGGCTGGTGCTTCGGCGGCGGCTGGTCGCTGCGCACCGCCATGGCCATCCCGGAGCTGAGCGCGGCGGTCATCTACTACGGCCACCCGGTGACCGACCCGCAGCAGCTCTCCACCATCAAGGCCCAGGTGCTGGGCATCTTCGGCACGAAGGACAAGTCCATCCCGCCGGAGACGGTGCAGGCCTTCGAGAAGGCGCTGGAGGAGGCCGGCGTGCGCAGCCGCATCGTGGAGTACGACGCGGACCACGCCTTCGCCAACCCCTCCGGCGGCCGCTACGACGAGCGCGCCGCCGCGTCCGCCTGGGCGGAGACGTCCGCGTTCCTCGCGCGCACGCTCAAGCGCTGAGGACGCATCGCAGTGGGGCCAGCGGCCTTCAGTAGGGACGCTGGCCCACGTAGTTGCCCGGGGGCGCGTAGTTGCACACCCAGAAGTCCCAGCTGGACGTCCCGAAGGGCGAATTGACGGTGCAGCGCTTCGTGGCGCAGCCCAGGCGGCGCGTGTTGCGCCACACCACCTGCGTGTAGTGGCCGCAGGCCTTGCCCGACGCGCAGGCGTTCTTCGAGTAGTCGTAGTCCGCCACCTCGTCCACCCAGCCCTTCACCACGGTCTTCGCGTTCAGGTAGTCCGGCGTGGCGGCGGCGATGTTCTCTCCCGCGTTGCCACGGCCCGCGTTGTGCTCGTAATCGCAGTTGTCCACCCACTTCTGGGCGATCTCCGCCACCGCGGGGTCCCACGTGAGCGGCTCCAGCGCGGGTGACGGCGTGGGCTTCGCGGCGGCGCGGGCCGCGTTGTGGGCCTCCAGCATGTCGCGGGCGAACTGCGTCAGCTCCACGCCGCCGCCATCGGCGCTGGTGCCTCCGTCCTCCTGGACGCCCGCGTCCTCGGGCGTGTCGTCCGAGTCCCCGTCAGGGATACAGGCGAGCAGGAGGAACGGGGTGAGCAGCACGGCGGACAGGGGACGGAAGAGGGGAGGGCGTCGCATGGGAGGGATTATCCGCGCGCGGGTGGGTGTGCGGGCAAGCGGACAGGGGGACAGCGAGGATGGGGA
>NZ_RAWQ01000430.1:0-1745 GCF_003668965.1 Corallococcus sp. AB030 | reverse complement strand
CTCCCCCTCCCTGCCGCCCCGGCTGTGCGTGGGCGTGCTGTCCGGCACCAGCGTGGACGCGGCGGACGCGGCGCTGTGCAGGGTGGACGGCACCGGCGCGGACGTGAAGCTCCAACTGCTCGCGCATGTCTCCCATCCCTTCACGCCGGACCTGGTCGCGCGAGTGCTGGGCCCTCAAGACGCCCGGAGCCTCTGCGCCCTCAACTTCGAACTGGGGGAGCGCTTCGCCGAGGCCGTGCTGGCCGTCATCGCGCGCGCGGGCGTGAAGCGCGAGGACGTCCACGTCGTCGGCTCGCACGGCCAGACGATGGCCCACCTTCCTTCGGACCTGTCCGCCATCGCCTCCACGCTCCAGATTGGCGAAGCGGCCGTCATCGCCGAGCGCACCGGCCTGCCCGTCGTCAGCGACTTCCGCACCCGCGACATGGCGGTGGGCGGCCAGGGCGCTCCGCTCGTGCCCTACCTGGACTGGGCCGTCTTCCGGAACCGCGAACGGCCGGAGGTCACGCGCGCGTTCCTCAACCTGGGCGGCATCGCCAACATCAGCGTCGTGGGCGAGCACGTGGACGACACGCTCGCGTTCGACACCGGGCCCGCGAACATGGTGCTGGACGGGCTGGCGCGCCGGGTGACGCAGGGACGGCTCGCGTGCGACCGGGACGGGAGCCTGTCCTCCCGGGGCCAGGTGATCCCCGCGCTCCTGGAGGAACTGCTCGCGCATCCGTTCCTCGCGCGGCCACCTCCGCGCAGCGCGGGCCGCGAGGGCTTCGGCGAACCGTTGGTGGACCGGCTCTGGGCGGCGGCCCCGGAGCGGCCCCACGATTTGATGGCCACCGCGCGGGCCTTCACCGTGGAGGCCACCGCGCGCGCCTTCGACACCTGGGTGCGGCCCCGCTTTCCCCGGCTGGAGGCCGTGTATGTCTCCGGCGGCGGGACGCGGAATCCTGTGCTCATGGCGGATCTTCGGGCGCGGCTGGCCCCGGTGCCGTTGGAGCGGCTGGACGTGCTGGGCTTCCCCGAAGAGGCGAAGGAAGCGGCCCTCTTCGCCCTGCTCGCGGCCGAGCACCGGGCCGGGACGCCCGCGAATGTTCGCCCGGCAACTGGCGCCGGGCGCCGAGTCGTTCTAGGTAAGCTGACACCGTGAGCAGCGTGAACCTGATGGCCCGCGAAGTGGCCGCGAAGATCGTCTTCTACGGCCCCGGCCTGTCGGGGAAGACGACGACCCTGCGAAAGGTCTACGAGACCGTTCGCCCGGCCCACCGCGGAGAGATGATGTCCATCGCCACCGAAGGCGACCGGACGCTGTTCTTCGACTTCCTACCGGTCAAGGTCGAGCGCGTGGGCGACTGCTCCGTGCGCCTGGCCCTCTACACCGTGCCCGGGCAGGTCTTCTACAACGCCACCCGCAAGCTGGTGCTCCAGGGCGCGGACGGCGTCGTGTTCGTGGCGGACTCGCAGGCGGAGGCCATGGACGCCAACCGCGAGTCCCTGGCGAACCTGGAGGAGAACCTCCTGGAGAACGGCATCCGCCTGGACCGCTTCCCACTGGTGATGCAGTGGAACAAGCGGGACCTGGACAACATCCTCTCCGTGGAGGACCTGCGCCGGGAGCTCAACCCCCGCGGCGTCCCCGACTTCGAGACGGCCGCCGCCAACGGCCGCGGCGTGATGGACGCGCTCAAGACCATCACCCGGCTGGTCATCAAGGACCTGCGCGCCAAGCGCATCGTCCCGCCGCCCCGTCC
>NZ_RAWQ01000042.1:0-52936 GCF_003668965.1 Corallococcus sp. AB030 | reverse complement strand
CACGTCCACCACCGCCACCGGCGGGGCCTCCGGAGCCGGCTCCGGTGGCCCCGCCGGTGGCGGTGGTGGACGTGTGCGCCCCGAACCAGAGCCATTCGCTGGAGCAGTGCCCGGACCTGGATGACGACAACGACGGCGTGGCCAACGCCAAGGACCACTGCCCGGTGGACCCCGAGGACCGCGACGGCTTCCTCGACGATGATGGCTGCCCGGAGGCGGACAACGACGGCGACGCCGTGGCGGACGTGGTGGACAACTGCCCGATGGTGGCCGGTCCCGCGTCGAACCAGGGCTGCCCGGCGAAGCAGAAGCAGCTGGTGGTCATCACCCAGGACCGGCTGGAGATCCGCGAGAAGGTCTACTTCGCCTCTGGCGAGGCGCGCGTGATGCCGCGTTCGTTCAACCTGCTGGACCAGGTGGCGAAGGTGCTCATCAGCCACCCGGAGTTGAAACACATCCTGGTGGAGGGCCACACGGATTCGCGCGGCCGTCCGGAGACCAACCGGACGCTGTCCCAGCAACGCGCCTCCGCGGTCGTCCAGTGCCTGGCGATGCGCGGTGTCCCGGCGGACCGACTGATGGCCGCCGGCCGCGGCCCGGACGCTCCCGTCGCGTCCAATGACACCTCGTCCGGCCGTGAGCTCAATCGCCGCGTGGAGTTCCACATCGAGCCGGAGCCCACCTCCGGCAACGTCTCGCGAGACTGAGCCGCGGCCCAATCCCTCTCACAACCCCTTCACCGCATCCTTCTTTCAAGGAAATTCAATGACTCCCTCTTCCTGTCGCCTCCTCGTGGGGGCCCTGGCCGCGCTTTGCCTGAATACGCGTGCGACCGCCGAAGCGGCGCCGCTCACCACCGCCGTGTCTCCGGGCCAGCTGGCCGCGGCGCTTCCTGACGCGCCCCCCGCGGCGAGCGTGCCGTTCAGCATCCTGAACCTGGGGCCGGAGACGGTCATCTTCAGCGGCCCGGCGCTCTCCACCGTACAGACGACGGCGCGCTTCACGTTCGGCTCGTCGGCGCTGCTGGTGTCGTACCAGTGCGCGCTGGACAACGACAACTTCGTGGCGTGTGGCACGCCTCGCGACTTCACGAACCTGGCCGAGGGCCCGCACCAGTTCCTGGTGCGCTCCAAGGACCTGCTCGGGCTGCTGACGGACCCCACGCCGGCGACCTACTCGTGGACGATCGACCTCACGCCGCCGAAGACGACCTTCACGTCCACGCCGCCGGCCTTCACCAACGCCCTGATTTCGACGTTCGCCTTCAAGTCCTCGGAGCCGAACTCCACGTTCACCTGCGCGCTGGACAGCGGCCTGGCCCTGCCGTGCGCTTCGCCGTACCTGACGCTCCTGCTGGCGGACGGGCCGCACACGCTGGCGGTTCGCGCCCGGGACGCCGCAGGCAACCAGGAGACGGAGGCCACGACCTACTCGTGGACGGTGGACACGGTGGCGCCGGCGATTCCGCGGGTGACGTCGGTGACGCCGGGCGCGACGGTGGCCGTCTCGCCTTCGGAGGTGAGCGGCCGGGGTGAGCCCGGGTCGGTGGTGCGCCTGATGATCGACGGCGTCCTGGTGGGCACGGCGGAGGTGGATGTCGCGGGCCAGTGGACGGTCGCGGTGCCGGGCACGCTGGTGGACGGGGTGCACTTCCTGACGGCGTCGGCCACGGACGCGGCGGGCAACTCCAGCCTGCCCGTGACCGTCGCCTTCACGCTGGACAGCACGGGTGCGGACACGCGCATCGTGGCGGGCCCGCCGCTGTTCAGCCCGAGCAGCAGCGCCACCTTCGCCTTCACGTCGGAGCACGCGGGCGCCACCTTCCGGTGCAACCTGGACGCGCTGTTCGCGACGCCCTGCACCGACCCGGCGGCGTATCAGGGCCTGGCGGATGGCGTGCACGTGTTCAGCGTGTTCGCCGTCGCGCCCAACGGGGTGCCGGACCTGACGCCGGCCGTGCACACCTGGAGGGTGGACACGGTGGCGCCGGTGGCTTCAGTGGTGACGTCTCCGCCGCCGGTGCTGGCCGGAACCGTGGCCTCCTTCGGCTTCGAGGCGAATGAGGTGCTGGCCACGTTCCAGTGCAGCGTGGACGGGCTGGAGTTCCAGGACTGTCTGGCGAACATCACGCTGGAGAACCTGGCTCCCGGGACGCACACCCTCCAGGTCCGCGCGGTGGACGCAGCCGGCAACGTCGGCGCCGCGGCGACCTACACGTGGGAGATGACCCCGGCCGGCGGTGGCACTGACGGCGGCACCGGCGGCAACACCGATGGCGGCACCGGCAACGGCGGCAACACCGATGGCGGCACCGGCAACGGCGGCAACACCGATGGCGGCGGCACCACGGACCCGGGCCCGGGCACCGGCGGTGGTCAGAATCCGAACGACCTCGGAGTGATTGGCGGCACGCCCTACGACGAGATGCTCGGCGGCGGACTGGGATGCGGCGCCACGTCCCCTGCTCCGGCCATGTGGGTCGGCGCGCTGCTCGCGGGCCTGATGGCGCGCGCCCGCCGCCGCAAGTCCTGAGCTTGCTCCCTGGGAGGGAGCTTGCTCCCTGGGAGGACGTCTTCAAGCAGCTGCTCCGGGGGCTCCAGCCGCGGACGTTCGAGCACCGGCCCAATTGGCTCCGGAAGGACTGACGGCATTCCCTCCCGCGCGCCTTCGCGGTGACACAAAACGGGGCGCGCGGTGTTCCCCTCCCATCGCAGCAACCGGGAGGGGAACACATGGCAGGTCATCGATTCATCGCGAGCACCCTGGGCGCCTTCGCGCTCGCCGGACTCGCGGGCTGCACCGACACCGCGGCCAACGTGGAAGCCACCGCCGGGCCCGTGACGTCCCAGGCGGAGTTGGCGTCCGTGGCCCAGGCGGCCGCCGGCAGGAAGCACTTCCAGGAGGCCCTGCCCGGCACCAACGGGCGCTCCTGCGCGACGTGCCACGTGTTCGCGGACGACACCGCGCTCAAGCCCGCGCACGTAGAGGCGCTCTGGGCCCGGAGCCCCGCGGATCCGCTGTTCAATCGCATCGACGCGGATGACCCGGCCGCCCCCGTGCCCACCTACGAGCACCTGAAGAAGGGCCTGGTGCGCGTGGTGCTTCCCCTCCCCGCGAACATGGACGTCATCGACGTTCAGGGGAACGTCATCACCGCCCCGGACCGCAAGGTGTCCGTCTGGCGCGCCGTGCCGAGCATCGCCGACACCGGCTTCTCCGGCCCCTTCCAGTTCGACGGCCGCGAAACCGACCTGGTCACCCAGGCCCAGAGCGCCGTCACCAGCCACAGCCAGGGCGGCACGGTGGCGCCGGCCGTGCTCCAGCGAATCGCCGCGTTCGAGCGCAGCGTGTTCAGCTCCCCTCGCGCCCGCTTCGTGTCGGAGTTACTGGAGCGGGGCTGGCCGCTGAGCGCCATCCCGGATCCGGACGCCCTGCTCCTGCTCGACGCATCCGAGCGGCGCGGACGCGACGTCTACGCCCTGGCCTGCGAGGCCTGCCACGGCGACCGCACGCGCAACCGCGTCGTGAACCGCGCCACGCACGACGCGCTCTTCTACGCGCTCAAGCCCGACGGCAACATCCAGTACACCGTCACGCCCGGAGGCACGGCCGAACCCGTGCGCGTACCCCGCCCGCACAGCGAGTTCCTCAACGCCGGCTACGCATACATGACCTACCTGGGTCAGCGCGGCGTCGTGCCCCTCTACAACACGTCCGTCGAATTCCCCCAGTACCGCTTCCGCTTCTACACGGACGGCACGCGCCAGCACGCCGTCACGGACCTGCCGCCCATCCCCGTCACCGCGAGCGGCGACCCGGATGACATCAACCCCGCGCTGGATGAGAACGGCGCGCCCATCGTGGGCCCCGCGCTCGCGGCCCAGTGGTACTCCACCGACCCCGGGCGCGCGTTGATCAGCGGAGACCCCGCGGAGTTCGAGTCCTTCGACGTGCCGTCCCTGCGCGGCATCGCCCGCACCGCGCCGTACTTCCACGACAACAGCCACGCCACGCTCGCGGAGACGGTGGACACCTACAGCCGCTTCATCCTCCCGGGCATCCCTTCCGTGGGCGCGCTGCCGGTGCACCCGCCCGAGTTCCCGGGCGGGCCGCCGGAGTCCCTCAGCCCCGCTCAGAAGAAGGATCTGCTGCGCTTCCTCCAGCGGCTGTGAACGCCGCCGCTCAGCGCCGCCACTCCAGCTCCGGCGCCGACACCCGGGGCGGAGGCGGCAGGAAGGTGTGCGCCAGTCCCCGCAGGCCCCGTGCGAAGAACTCCTCGCGGATCCACTGGCTCAGCGCCGCCGCCTCGCCCTCGTGACCCGGCGCCAGCCTGAAGGTCGCGTGCCACTCCACGAAGGTCTGCCCGGTCGCCGTCACCGGCGTCACCCGCAGCTTCGCCACGAAGTCGCGCACGGGCAGCGCGCCCTCCACCATCTCGTACGCGTAGCTGCGCGCATGCGCGTCGTAGGCCAACCGCGCCTCCAGGTACACCTCGCCGTCGCGCGTGGTGAGCCGGCGCAAGGGGCCGGCGGAGTCGGGACGCGTCACCCGCTCGCTGGTGACGACGCCCGGGTGCCAGCGGGGAAGGCTGTCAAAGCCTCCCACGCGGTCCCAGACCACGTCCGCGGGTGCCTGGATGAGTTGACTCGCATAGGCCTCGGCCATCAGTGCCTCAGGTCGTTCGTGCATGGACATGCTCAAGAAGGGGCTCCGCCCCCAGGGCGGCCATGCGACTGGAGGGCGCCCCACCGTCCACGGGCGGGCCTCCAGGCGTAGGGCGTGCCCCTCGGGGAGAGCGCGCTCCCCTCAGGCCGTACGGCCCTGGAAGCCCTCGTAAAGCCATACAGTCAACGGACCCGATCCCCCACCGCGTCGCATCGCATTCATGCCGCCCCCCATGTCAGGCATTGAGGCGCGTGATGTGGAGCAACGGCAGCGGAGTCGGAATCGTCCGAAAGGGCTGTTGTAAGCGCTCCGCATCCCGGGTCAGTCTGCGTGTGGCCCCGCGATCACCGGCCCACCTGGGGGGACTCGCCCCGCGGGGCAGGGTCTGGCGGGATGTGAAGCATTGCCCGGGCATGGCTGTTGAAGGCGCATGGTGCATGCCCCCCCTTCGCCGAGGAGATGCCCGATGACCTCCGCTTCCATCACCGAGTACGAAACGCGCCTCTATTGGCAGGGGGACCGGGGCGCGGTGCTGACGAGCGACCATGCGCCCCCCGTTCCGATTGGCCGTCCGCTGTGCGGCCAGCAAGACGGGCCCGTGGACGGGCGGTGGGACCCGGAGGCACTGCTGGTGGGCGCGGTGGAGGGGCGCACGCTGCACGCGTTCCTGGACGGAGCCCGGGAGGCGGGCGTGGGCGTGCTCTTCTACCAGAGCTCCGCCACGGCCCGGCTGGTGAGCGGGAGTCCTGACGAGGCCGCCCACTTCACCGACCTCATCGTCCGGCCGCACGTCGCCGTGGGCAGTCCACGGGAGGCGGAGGACGCGCGCCAGCTCTTCGCCCGGCTGCCGGCGCGATGCTTCCCCAGCTCCATGCTCCAGCTCACCCCGCGCATCGAGCCGGTGGTGGAGGTGTGGGCCCACGCCCGTCGCGAGGACGCCACCGCACCTGTCGAAAACCAGGCACCCGCTCCGGGAGAGGCGGACGCGGCGGTTCCCTGGGGGAGCGGCATGCGCAGTGTGGAAGCACATGCCGACGAATCCACAGACGAATCCGCCCACGAAGCCGGTGAAGGAGCCGGAACCGAAGCCCACGCCTGAAATTGATCCGCCCCGGCCGCCCGTGCCGGAGAAGGATCCACCTCCGGGCGAGCCCAAACGCCGGGAACCCCCTCCGCCCCTACAGGACCCGGAGGTGGAGCCGGGCATCCAGGACCCACCGGCGCATGACCCCAACCATCCGGGGCCGCCGACCATCATCGCGTGACCGCCAGCCCGTGCTGACCCGTACGGCGCGGCGGGAGAGCGCCCGCCCGCCTCGTGGCTCTCCACAACATTGACATACCGGCAGTCCATTCTTGTTCACTTGAAGAGAATGGCTTGCACCCCGTCCTGGACCTTCGTCCAACGTCTGCGTTGGACGGTTCCAGGAAGCAACGCAAACAATGCATTCAGGATGCAGGAAACCATAGACTGATGCGCGTTCGCCGCGCGCCATGTCCACGCTCCCTTCGACGTCCACACCGCTCCGGATCGCCGCCATCGCCACCGCCTGTGCGGTGCTCATGGGCCTGGTCGCGGCCTGGAGCGAAAGCCAGTCAGCGGGTGTCCGCATCGCCCTGCTGGTGGCGAGCGCCTTCGGACTGGCGGTGGCGGGCGCGGTGGCCGCTCTTCGCGCGGTGGCCCGGAGTGAGCGTGACTGCGCCCGGCTGCTCGACAAGGCGGATGATGCGCGGGCGCTGCGCGACGCGGTGATGGACATCACACCGGTGGGCTTCGCGTTCTACGACCGCGACCTGCGCTACGTGCACGTCAATGCCGCGCTCGCCGCGATGAACGGCCTGCCGGTGGAGGCGCACCTGGGCCGCCATGTCTCGGAGGTGCTGCCGGAGCTGGGCACGATGCTCGCGCCCCGGCTCGCCCTGGCGCTGGAATCCGACGCGCCCGTGCAGGACCTCGGCCTCCAGGTGGAGACGCCCGCCGCGCCCGGCGAGGCGCGCTTCTGGTTCGGGAGCTACTCGCGCGTGCGCGGCTCCGGCGGCGCGGTGCTGGGCGTCATCGCGTCCCTGACGGAGGTCACCGAGCGGGTGCGCGCGGAGGCATCCCTCCAGGAGCACGAGGGGCGCCTGGACGTGCTCACCCGATCGCTGCCGGACTACCTGTGGGGTGGGAAGCTGCGGGACGGCGTGTTGCGGGACTTCTACTGCACACCTGTCGTGGAGCGCACCACCGGCTATCCGGCCAGCGCCTTCACCGGCGGCGGCCCCGAAGGCACGCCCTCGCCGCTGTGGGCGGAGATGATCCACCCGGAGGACCGGACGCGCTACCGCGAGTGCATCGAGTCGCTGGCCCTGGCCCCGAGCACGGAGGTGGAGATCGAGCACCGCATCATCTGCGCGGACGGGCGCGTGCGCTGGGTGCGCAGCCGCGCCGCGGCCTCCGGTCTGGATGCCCGGGGTGGCGTGCACCTGGGCTGCGTCGTCACGGACGTCACCGACCGGCGGCTCGCGGATGAACTGCGCCAGCGGTTGAACGACAGCTTCCGCCGCTCCGCGACGGAGTGGCGCCGCACCTTCGACGCGGTGTCCTCGCCGCTGCTGGTGCTGAGCGCGGACGGCATCATCCACCGGCTCAATGAGGCGGCCCGCGTGCTCTTCCAGGAGGCGGACCCCTCCGGCCAGCCGCTCTGCGCGACCGCCAAGGCGCCGCCCTGGTCCAGCGCGGGTCCGCTGGTGGAGGAGCTGCGCGCGACGCACGGCAGGACCCGCCGCGAGGTGCACGACGCGGAGTCCAACCGCACCTGGGAGCTGTCAGCCGCCTGGGTGGACGAGAAGATCAGCGAGGCCCCCCGCATCATCCTGGTGGCCAGCGAAGTCACCCGGCTGCTGGAGCTTCAGGCCCACGTGCGCCGCAGTGAAACGATGGCCGCCATGGGCGCCATCGTCGCGGGCGTGGCCCACGAGGTGCGCAACCCCCTCTTCTCCATCTCCGCCGTCGTGGACGCGGTGGAGGCCACCTACGGCGCCCAGCCGGAGTTGAAGCCCTACCTGGAAGTGCTGCGCGGCGAGGTGCGCCGCCTCACGCACCTCACCCAGGAGCTGTTCGAGTACGGCCGCCCCACGCGAGGCGAGTGGACGGACGGCGCCGTGGGCTCGGTGGTCTTCGAAGCCCTGTCCGCCTGCACGCTCACGAGCGACAAGGCGGCCGTGACGCTCGAGCGCGAGGTGTCCGACGCGCTGCCCCCGGTGCGCATGGACGCGCGCCGCCTGTTCCATGTCTTCCGCAACGTGGTGGAGAATGCCGTGCAGCACTCCCCCCAGGGCACTACCGTTCACGTGACGGCGGAAGCCGTGGAGGAAGCGGGGCGCCCCTGGGTGCGCTGCACAGTCCACGACGGAGGGCCCGGTTTCAAGAGCGAGGACCTGCCCCACGTCTTCGAGCCCTTCTTCAGCAAGCGTCGAGGAGGGACCGGGTTGGGTCTGTCCATCGTCCAGCGCATCCTGGAGGAGCACCAGGGGCGCATTCGCCTGTCCAATCACCCCCAGGGAGGCGCGGAGGTGACCATCCTACTGCCCGCCCTTTTCCCCGCCGTTCACACCGGCCCAACTCCGCAGTCACAGGTGTCATGACCCGCACCCGCATCCTGCTCGTGGACGACGAGCCCGGCGTCCGTCTGGGTATGAAGGGATACCTCACCCAGCATGGCTTCGACGTGGATGAAGCCACCAGCGTCGCCGAGGCCCAGGAGGGCTTCCGCTCACACCGGCCCGACGTGGCCGTCATCGATTACCGCCTGCCGGACGGCACGGCGCTGGAGTTGTTGCCCCGGCTCAAGGAGATGGACGCGGCGGTGCCCCTGGTGGTGCTGACCGGGCACGGCTCCATCGAATTGGCGGTGCAGGCCGTGAAGGAAGGCGCCGAACAATTCCTCACCAAGCCGCTGGAGCTGGCGGTGCTCAAGGTGGTGCTGGAGCGGCTCGTGGCCCAGCGCCGCGAGCGGCAGCGGCTCCTGGCGGACCGCTCGCGCGCGGTGCGCACGCAGGTGGACCCCTTCCTGGGCAACAGCCTCGCCATCCGCGCGCTGCGCGACCAGGCGGAGCGCGTGCGCGAGAGCGACAGCCCGGTGCTCGTCACGGGCGAGACGGGCAGCGGCAAGAGCGTGCTCGCGCGCTGGCTGCATGAAGGCGGGCCGCGCAAGGAGTCCCCCTTCGTGGACCTGAACTGCGCGGCGCTGTCCAAGGACCTGCTGGACTCGGAGTTGTTCGGCCACGAAAAGGGCGCCTTCACCAGCGCGGTGGCCGCGAAGCCGGGCCTGCTGGAGGTGGCGGACCGGGGCACGCTGTTCCTGGATGAAGTGGGCGACATGGACGTGGCCGTCCAGCCCAAGCTGCTCAAGGTGCTGGAGGAGAAGCGCTTCCGGCGCCTGGGCGACGTGAAGGACCGGCGCGTGGACGTGAGGCTCGTGGCCGCCACGCACCAGGACCTGCAGCTGGCCGCGCGAGAGAAGCGCTTCCGAAGCGACCTGTACTTCCGCATCAGCACGCTCATCCTCCACGTGCCGCCACTGCGTGAGCGCGCGGAGGACGTGCCGGTGCTCGCGAGCCACTTCCTGGCGGAGATGGGCGCGCACCGCGGCAGCGGCCAGGTGGAGCTGGAGCCCGACGCGGAGCGAGCCCTCATGGCCTACAGCTGGCCGGGCAACATCCGCGAGCTGCGCAACGTGCTGGAGCGCGCGGTGCTCCTGTCCGGCACGTCGCGACTGTCGCGCAGCGCCCTGCGCTTCGAGTCCCTGCTCCCTACGGAGGAGCCGCTGGGTGAGGACCTCACGCTGGAGGAGCTGGAGCACCGCCACATCGAGCGCGTGCTGGCGCGCGAGGGCGGCCACGTGGAGCGCGCGGCGACGAAGCTGGGCATCTCCCGCAGCTCGCTCTACGCGAAGCTCAAGGGCTGGCAGCACAAGGGAGGCTGACGGTCACGAAAGAGGGTACGGGTTCAAGTTCCGTACTCCTCGCCACTAAAGGCCCGGCACATTCAACCGGTGAGTGTAAAACCCTGAGTTCGTCCCGGTTGAGAGGTTGTCAGCATGAAAGTAGCAAAGAGGAGGGGGCTCACGCTGAGTGAGCGTGCGGAACCGTGGAGATGGTGGAGGGAGAGACTCCACGAAACCGGGGCAACTTCAAATGCGCGCTGATGCCCTCTTGCTGGCCCTGGTGCTGATGGCCTCGGGATGCGCCTCTATGCCACAAGCGTATGAGCGCCGCCGAAGCTTGAGCCATGCGCCGAGAGAGGACTCCTCGCCCGCGTGGGTGGAGGCTCCGAACGA
Source organism: Corallococcus sp. AB030 (assembly GCF_003668965.1). Lineage (NCBI taxonomy): Bacteria > Pseudomonadati > Myxococcota > Myxococcia > Myxococcales > Myxococcaceae > Corallococcus > Corallococcus sp. AB030. Next base: position 42,950 of record NZ_RAWQ01000042.1, on the reverse strand, counting down.
TGACCTCCCGCGCGCCTGGAACGCTCTCCCCAGCGTCCTCTCCGGGCCCGAGCAACGGCTCCTGCGCCGCCAGCAGCCGCGTGACGACGTGACCACCGTGGGAGACAGCGCTGTCAGGGGCGGGAGCCGGAGCAATGCATTGACGCGGCAGGCAGTCCTCGACGCGACGAAAGACGTGAAGGGCTCCTTGCGCAGCGTCGAGGCCGCGTTCACCAGGCTGGCGGCCCGCCCTCCGGACCTCTGGGGCTTCAGCCTCACTGGCGTCTTCACGCGCTACCTCGACCAGGGATCCAAGCAGGTGACGTGGCTTCATGGCGCGCTTGGGAGCGCCACCACGTTGACGGAAGCGGCCTCGGAAGTTGGCGACACGGACATGGAGCTGGGCCTGCTTCGCATGACGGGATCAAAACTCCAGGCGGCTCAGTTCGGGACGCTCCTGCTGGCCACCTGGGTGGACTTCCTCCACCTCGCGGACGCCATTCTCAGAAACTGCCCCATGTGCAGCGCCGAGAAGCTCTTCGTGGACCTTCATCGCGTGCAGGGGTTGATGGAGCCCACGCTGACGGACCTCGCCTCACTGGACCCGGAGCGGGTGGAGGCAGCGACCACCGCGATGCCGGAACTGATGGGGAAGCTGACGCGTGAATTCGACACGTTCCAACGGGAGACCCGCGAGACCATGAAGTTGGGCGGGCGGGTCATCGCGGCCATGCAGGCGGTGGAGATGGTCACGATGATCTCCACGATGAAGATGGCCATGCCACGCGTGCCGCCCTCGGCCCCTGTGACGCTGGGCGTGGGCCTCGTAATGAGCTCGGGAGGCGTCATGGTGGGCTCGCGGCTGGTGGTCTCCGCCGAGTGGGTGGAGATGATGCGAAGGCTCGTGCAGGCGGGCGTCATCTCCGTGCCTGCCGCCGGCGCGGCCGTCCTCATCCAGGGCGGACAGGTCACGATGGCCCAGGCGCACCAGGACTTGCCCAAGGGCGTGCGCGATGCGCTGGGGGACAGCCCGGAGGTTCGCGGCATGCAGGTGACGGGCAGGACGGGAGCGGGCATGTCGGATGCGCCCAAGCACCATGTGCTGCCGCAAGAGCACCGCGGATGGTTCGAGCAGCGCGGCTTCAAGGGCGACATGGACATCGACCAATTTTGCGTCCGGATGGAGCAGGCCCACCACGAAGCCATTCACGGTGGGGGGAACTGGAAGCTGGGACGCACATGGCCCGGCGAGTGGAATCGGCTGATCATGGAGGCTCTGCACGAAGCTGAGATCACGGCGGGCCGGAGGTTGACGCGGAATCAGGTCCTGGACATCGTCGTCGAGCGTATGAAGGTCTACAGAGTCCCAATCACGTTCACGAAAGGGAGGAGCCGATGACCGACGGACGTTCATGGCGGGAGAACTGGAAGGCCCGCTTGTATGAGCGCGTCCGCGAGCGGGGCTACGACTCAGTCACGGCTTTTGCCGAGGCCCGGCCCACCGCATCGTTGGTGGCGCTGGCCGAGGAGCTGGGTCCGGACGACGTTGCCGGAATTCAGGTGTACGATGGATTGGTGGCTGAAGCGGTGCGAAGTAAGCAAGTGACCCGCTTGGTGCGGGGACAACTTGTGCGCGAGCTGTGGGGGAGCATCCCTGATGGTTGGCCGGCCGTGTTGGATGACGACAACCGATTCAAGGTTGCCAAGGCGGTTGGCCCCTGGATTGCCTATACCCCAGACACGCATAAGGAGCGCGCACGCCAATGCAGGACGTCGCTCCTCGCCAATCCGCCCCCTGCTGGCTGGCGTCCACTCGGCCCCGACGACGAGCTTCTCCGGACGCTCCTCCCCGACGAGGAAGCCTGACCGGAAGCAGCGGCCCTTCGAGTCACAGTGAAGGAGCCGCCGTTGGCCAACGGGTTCAGGTCCCGTCCTCATCAATGTGTCTGGCTTGGAGCGGACTTCGCCACTGAGAGACCCTGGCGGCGGATCAACTCGTCCAACTCGAAGCGCGTCACGGATCACCTGCTCAGCGATGCTCGGCATACGCAATGTGCTCCTTGACCGGACTCGAACCATGTCTTGAACGGCCCTGAGGATAAACCCTCGACGGCACCGCGGTCCCGCCCCATCGCCTTGCGGCACAATGCCGTCCAGAGGCATGAGGAAGAGGCCGCCCGGCGTCCGCGCTTCCGTTTTCGAGACGCTTTTCATCTCAACTTGAGACAGCCGAGACACGCTCGCGCCCCGGCTTCGTGCTCGTGGCGGCGGCGCGGTTCGTGCTCTTGCCTCCGGTGAAATCCAGCCCGGGGCGCACCGAATGAATCACTTCCAGGACGGCACGAAGGACCCGGCGAAGGTGCGGGTCCTCTTCGTTGCCTGGTTTCTCCGCGAGGACCGGCGGTGGCTGGGCGCGTTCCTCCCGCCAGAGCGCTTCGAGTGCTCCTACGTGGGCCTGGAGGAGGCTGTCGACTCGACCCGGAAGCGCACGCCCTGGAAGAAGTGGTGGCAGTTCTTCCGCCTGGCGCTGAAGGCCCGGCGGGAGCTGGCCCGGCATCCCCAGGATCTCATCGTCACGGCCTTCCCACAGGTGGGTTTCACCGTGGGGCTGGTGAACCTGCTGACCTTCGTGCGCACCCCGCACGTCATCTGGTACTTCAACTGCGGCCATGAGTACCGGGGGCTCCGCAAGTGGCTGTCGCGGCTCGCGTACCGGGGCGTGGACCGGTGCCTCGTCTACACGCGGCACGAGCGCTCGGTCTATGCGCGCGTCTTCGCCCTGCCGAAGTCCCGCTTCCAGTTCACGCACCTGACCGGCGCGGAGCTGAAGGCGGAGGACTTCCGCGGAGCGCGTGAGGACTTCGGGCTGGCACCGCGCTACATCGCCGCGCTGGGCTCGTCGGGCCGCGACTACGGCACCCTCCTGCGGGCCGTCGAAGGCCTGTCCATGCAGCTCGTCATCGTCGCGCACCCGCATGCGCTCCCACCCGGGCCCGTGCCTCCGAACGTCAAGGTCCTCACCAGCATCCCCCAGCAGGACTACCTGCGGATCATCGCGGAGGCGGAGCTGGTGGCCATCCCCGTCAACAACCGAGAGACGGCGAGCGGACAGATGACCTTGATCCAGGCCATGGCGCTGGGCGTTCCCGTGGTGGCCACGCGGTGCATCGGGACCGAGGACTACATCCGCCACGGAGCGAATGGCTGGTTCGTCGAGATGGGGGACGTGGAGGAGTGGCGACGCACCCTGCGCTCCATCCTGGACGACCCCGAGGAGCGACAACGGCTGGCCACCGAGGCCCTGCGCTTTGCCCGGGAGCGCTTCACGGACCGGACCGGCGCCCGCGTGCTGGCGGCGCTCGCCGAGGAACTGTCCACGCCCCCTGCAATTCATTACAACCAGGCACGCTCCTCGACAGCGACACCAGAATCAGACGCCGAGCATTCCAACGACAGACGCATCTGAGTATGATTGCGCGGCAACCTTCACGGAGGACGCATGCGCACGTTCCTGATTGGCGGTCTGCTGGCGATGGCTGTGGGCTGTGGCGGTCCCATGGAGCAGGAGGAGGAGCCGAACCTGACCTCGCAGGAGGCGCCGCTCCCGGACTGCGCCACCAGCCCGACCAACGTCAGGACCTACTACGACGCCAACAACTGGGTCATTGGCGAGCGCGGGTGCGACTGCGGGGACTGGATCCACTGGGGGCAGATTTCGAGCATCTACGACATCCGCACCTCCTGTTAGGCCCTCCGCGGAGCCGCTGCGGATGTGGACGACGAGCGTGCCGCAACCGCCAACCCCGCAACGCCCGTTGTTGCCTGTCAGGCAACTGTGGCCTCCCAGGCAACGACAGACGTCAATCCATGCCCTGAAGAAACTTCGCCTGGGGTCATGGCGATAAAGACTTGTTGTAGTCCGCACTCCGCGGCTCGACACTTCGAGGCCTGGAAATGCCTGTGTTTCATGGAGCCCGTCGGCTCGCGTTGTGCCTGCTCACGTTCGTCCTCGCCTGCGGTTCCACCGAACCCGATCCGAAGCCTGGGGAGGACGACGACAGCGACAAGGTCGCGGCGCTCACCCTCTCGCCGAACGGGGCGACGCTCCTGGTGGGCGAATCGCTGACCCTGGCCGCCCAGGCGCTCGACGACAGCGGCCACGCGCTCCAGAACTTCCAGGTGACCTGGTCCTCCCAGCTGCCCGCGTACGCCACGGTGGCCGGCGGCCGGGTGACAGGCGTGGCGCCGGGCGGCTCGGTCATCACGGCCAAGGTGGGGTCGGTGAGCACGACCCTGACGGTGATCGTGATGCCGGACGACGCGTCCCGTCCGTCCAGCGACGAGGTCCTGGCGTCCGCGCATGAGGCAGGCCTCATCAACGACGAAGAGCTGCTGGCCTACCGGGTGTACGCCGCGTTCAGCGATCCCCGGCTGCCCCTCCAGTACAAGGCCCGCGTCGAGCCGGCCTTCGACGTCACCCCGCTCGAGGAGCTTCACGCGCGCTTCGATGACCTCTCCGCGCCGATGCAGGACGCGCTCGGGATGTACATGCTGCGCCCGGATGACCCGGGGAGCTGGCTCAACACGCCCCTGCCCGACGCCCGGCTGAGCAGCATGAAGCGGCCCTCCTGCAAGCCCAGCTCCGACGGGTGGTACTCCATTTCGCCGTCCTACGCGAAGGTGAAGGTCTGGTTCGAGTTCGCCATCGCGGGTCAGCGCGAGCAGGCCGCCCTGCTCGATAACGCGATCGAGAATGAGATCTGGCCGAAGCTGATGGCGCTGGGCCTCAAGGAGCCCCTCACCGACGGGGCCTACAGCTGCAACGGAGGAAGCGCCCAGCTCGATCTTTACCTGTCCCGCAACATGAACGGCCGGGGATTGACCCTCCCGGAAGGCTTGGACAACACGCAGGCCGCCACCTACATCCTGCTGTGGGATGGGCTTGGCGATGACGAGCTCAAGGGTGCGGCGGCACACGAGCTGATGCACGCCATCCAATGGTCCTACAAGACGAAGGGCCCGCAGAACAGCTACGGATGGATCCGCGACGCGACCGCGAACTGGGCCATCGACCAGGTGTATGGACAAGCGCCGCAGCTCGAGCACGACTACGCCGATTGCTTCATGAGCAGCCCTGACCTGTCCCTGGAGGACCGCTCCCCGGGCCACTGCAAGTCGCCGGCGGCGGGCCCGCTGGCGGCACGCGACTACGGCGCCTACCTGTTCTTCCAATTCCTGGCGAAGAAGCACGGCCCGAACGTCGTGGTGGCGGCGCTGGAGAAGCTGACCACGGAGACCTCCAGCCTCACCGCGGTGGACTCCTCCGTCCCCGGCAAGCTGGAGAAGACCTGGCCGGATTTCGCGAAGGTGCTCTGGAACCAGGCGCCCATCGACGCCAAGGCGGAGTCCTTCGCGAAGTGGGACCAGCTCACGGAGAAGGTGAAGTTCCACGCGATCAAGGGCGACCTGGCCGGCGCGCCCGAGCACAAGGAAGAGCTCCACGACGAGCTGAAGAACCTGTCCAACCACTACGAGCACTTCACGTTCAGCGACCCGAACACGCGCTCCCTGCTCTTCCACAACGGGTGGTTCAAGAACATCACCGAGTCGAAGGATCCGGTGAAGGTGCTCGCGCTCTGGAACGACGCGAGCGGGACGTGGCACGAGGAGGACTGGAGCGATTACGAGTACGTGGGCCTCTGCCGTGACATGAAGTCGCAGCGGGCACAGGACCTGATCATCATCACCAGCAACGCGAAGTTCGAGCCCGGAGGCGGCGGGAGCCTGAAGGCGGCGAAGACGCCCTACCTCAAGCGCAGCAACGTGGGCTGCTGGAAGTACAAGGGCACCACGAAGGCGGTCCTGCAGGGAGCAGGCTGGTCGGGCCGGGGACATATCCTGGACGCGAACGTGGAGTTCCAGGTGCTGGGAGCCTTCGCGACCTCGGACTACGACCATCCGAACCTTCCGCACACGAAGCGGCTGGGGGCCTTCATGATCATGCCGGTCAGCGGCGACTTCACGCTCGACGTCGACTACAACTCCGGAGGCTGCCGGTACACGCACGGGCCCACGAAGTACGCGATGGTCGCGAATGGAGGGGTGATGTTGATGAACCCCTTCAACGAGTTGAAGTCGCCGGATCCCGACACCCAGGACTGGCTGTCGCACGCCTCGCGCTCGTACACGTCAGCGATTGGTGATGGACGCATCGTGGATCTCGCCGTCAGCGGTGGCCCGGACTGCCGGGGTCCGGAGAAGGATGCCCCCGGGAACATCCTCTTGACGGACACGGGTTCACCGCAGCTCGCGAAGCCCAATGGCGAGCTGTCCGGGACGTTCCCCTACGCGGACTCCACCTTCACCTGGACGCTGCAACCGCAGCTCGAACCCTGAGGCTTGGGGGCTCCCGCGGGAGCCCCCTCTCGAACGCGGCATCCCTGCTCAAGGGTCGTACAAATAGGCCCAGTTCAGCTGCGCTCCGGAGCCGATAATGGTGTTCAGCGGCTGATAAGCATTGAAGTTCTCGTGAGGGTTGCCGTAGCAGAGGTTGGCGGTGCAATACAGCAGACTGCCCGGGTGGCTGCCCGAATAGAGGCTGCGGACAGCCCCCGCCCACGTCAGTATGCGGGTGCCGTCAAAGCGCCGGATGATCGTTCCCAGGTTCAGCCAGCCTTGATAGGCCCCCACCTGCTTGTAAAGACAGAGCTGATTGCCCTGACGCGACGTCTGGTCGAAGAGCCAGAGGCTGGAGCCAGCACACCCACCATCCACGACCAGATCATCCAGGTCCTGCTGGGTGACGCCATCGCCACGGCGCTGGAAAAGCGCCTCGCGGGCCGCGACCTGGGCCCGCTGCTCCTCCCGGGTGATGAACTTCGTCTCCTGGGACAGCGTCCCATCCGGGAGCTGCCGGAGGATGGTCTGCGAAACGAGCCCGTCCTCCTGCCCCTCGGGAGCCTGCGTCAGCGCGTCTTCGGGCTCTCCTCCACATCCCATCAACAGACCGACTGCACAGACGACCGTCCACGGGTTCAAGCGCTGCATCATCGCCTCCTGGGTCCGGGTTGCGCGGATACTGCTTAAGCCAGTCTAGCATGTCTTTGAGAGAATGGATTCACGGCGTTCCGGATGACTGCGAAGGTGGCCTCGGGGCTCACTTCCTCTCCGATCTCCAGACACTGAGCCGCTACCACCTGCTCCACCTTCGGGTTTACGCGTCTCGAGCGCGCGTGAGACAAGGCCCCATGCCTGATTGGAAGCGGCTGCAGCAGCTCAACGATGGGGAGCCCATCTGGTACTCGGATCCCCAGCTCGACACGAAGGACGAGGTCTGGCTCTACAACAAGGGCGGCGCCCTGCGCGTCTGGAGCGAGCGTACGCTCGACAAGGGGGACCCGAACGTCTTCAAGGGGCTCGCGCCCGTCGAGCGACGGCACACCCTGTACCGGCTCAGCACCCTGCTTCACGTCGATGTCGAGGTGCGTGGCGCGCAGTCGCTCGTCTGCCGCGGGACGCTGAACGGCGCGCACCTCGTCTCCCGCATCGAGACCTTCCGCGTCGAAGCCCTGCTGGCGCGCTACCGCAAGCTGGGCTTCAAGGACGGCGCGCCGTGGAACGCGACGAAGAAGTTCGTGACGCGCCGCCAGTATCACCGGGCTCCGGACAAGTACTGGGAGGTCTGCGTGGACGGCGAGCATGTCTTCGAGGACTCCTCGGAGCAGACGACCCTCGCGAGCCGTGAAGCCGCCCTTGCCCGGGCCGAGCAGCGCGTTCGTGCCAAGGAGAAGGCGGGCTTCGTGCTCCACAACATCGAGCTCACCGAAGCCAGGTTCTCCAATCAGGAGCCCAAGCCCGCCCCCGGCGCGCCCAAGCGTGCGCCCCTGCCCAAGGGGCCCTCCTTCCCGAAGCCCCAGGACGCCTTCGAGGCTGTCGACGTGGCCATCGCGCTGCTGAAGGACCTGCACGAGCGTTTTCCCACGGGTCACTTCGTCGCGGAGCAACTCGACGCGGAGAAGGAGAAGAAGCGCATCGCCACGGCCGAGGAGCATGTGTCCTTCTTCAAGCGCATGCACAAGGCGCGCATCGGTCGTTGGAGGACGGCGAAGCCAGGCAAGCCGAAGAAGCGTGAGTCCAGTTGGGATTACTTCCTGCGCGTGTATGGCTCCATCACCTGGATTGTCGGCAGCAGCGCCGACCAGGATCTGCCCCTGTTCCTATGCGGCAATGTCACCGGCGGTGGCTGGAGCTGCCTGGAGGTGGCGGAGGACCTCTACGCGATGGATGACCTCGTCGAAGCCACTGGCAACACGGACCTGGAGGACCTCGTTGTGTTCCACGGCGGGTGGCACACCTCCAGGTCCTTCGCGTTCGACCCCCGCGTGGGGTCCGCCACGGGCGAGCTGGCCATCATCCCGTTCGACGAAGGCATGGAGAAGCTGCCCAGGCCCATGAAGCGCGAGCGCGTGCAGCCCTTCGGCCTGTGGCTCCACAAGCGCGTCACCCAGCTCGTTCGCATCGCGGAGCGGAACCTGCACGAGGCCTAGAACGCGACCTGGAACCGGGACATCACGACGTTCTCGGCTTCCCTGTCACCTTCCAGCGCCCCGCCCACGTAGGTCGTGTGGTGGTAGTTCAACGCGAAGCTCACTCGCCGGTTGAAGGCGAAGCGGGTGGCGACGCCGAAGCCCCGGGCCTGGCTCACGGAGCGGGTGGGGTCCGCGAAGATGGGGAACGCGTCGTCGTCCATGTCCAGGCCCTGATAGCGCACGGAGATCTCCAGCGCGCCGCCCTTGCCTGTCTTGGGGTTGAAGGGCTGGTGGGGCTTGGGGCCCGTGAACGACGCGTCCCCGCCCAGCACATACGACGCATACGCCTGCCACGCGTGGTGGCGCAGGCGCGCGCGCTGGTCACCGACGCTCACCTCTTGTGACGACAGGACGTACTCCGCCAGGAGCCCCACCGGGCCCCAGTAGAAGTAGCCCTGGGGCGACAGACGCACGTGCTCTCCGTCCGCGACGACGGTCGGTCCAGTGGTTCCGTTGTTCAGGAAGCTGAAGATGATCTCCTGGCCGGTGCTGCGCTGCGGCACCAGGACGGTCGTGGAGGTGTTGGTGGAGGGCGTGCCGAACTGGAGGCCCCGGGAGACGGCGACGCCCAGGCCCAGGCCCTGGAGCGCGGAGTCCGTATCGCCCTTGAAGGGCTGGGCGAAGACGCGGGCCACCAGGTCGAAGCTGTCGTCGGTGTTGACGTCGATGCTGGCACCGTCGGGATCGCCGTTGACCACCGCGAACGCATACGAGAGGCGCCCTCCTGCGATGTCGCCGTATAGTTGCAGGCCAGCGTCGCGGATGGGGACCAGGTCGAAGGTGAGCGAGCGTTCGATGAAGGGGACGTCCGTGTTGGCCTGGAGCAACTCCAGCCCGAAGGGCGTCTTGAAGCGGCCGGCGCGCAGGCGCAGCCACTCGACGGGGCGCAGGTCGATATACGCGTCCTGGATGAGCGGCTGATTGACGCCGAAGTCCGGCATGAGCCGGAAGTCCACGAAGCCGAACAGCGTCCCGTCCAGGAAGGGGCGCAGGCGCCGGATGAGGAACGTGTTGTTGGCGCTCCGGTCCGAGTCCGCCACATAGAAGCGGCCGTCCCCCTGGAGCTGTCCGCGGATCTTCAGCACGAAGGCCTTGTCGGCGGTGGAGAAGATGTAGCCCTCCTCGGAGAGCTGGACGCTGGGGGGCTCCGGGGCCTTTTCGGGCTCGGTCGCCTGGGCGCGGGCCGGGGGCGCGGCGAGCAACAGCAACCCCAGGGTGGCGAGGTGGGCGGCGGAGAAGGCGGACACGCGGGACCTTTCAGGCGAGGGGCGCCAGGGACGGGAGGGGGCGCCGGGCACGCACCCTCCCCGCGTGAAAGTGATGCTGTCAAGCGGCCTTTTCGCCGCTGTTGAGCCAGGCCCGTGGACAGACCGTGCAGCGGTCAGCCCGCGCGGGCCCTGGAGCGTGAGGGCAGCTCGAGTTGGGCCTCCACGAGCCGCGAGTAGGCCCCGCCGCGCGCGAGCAACTCCGCGTGCGTGCCCTGCTCCACGATGCGGCCCTTCTCGATGACGAAGAGGATGTCCGCGCCGGCCACGGTGCTCAGCCGGTGGGCGATGGTGACGCGGGTGCATGAGAGGGATTGCAGCGCCTGCTGCACGCGCCGCTCGGTGACGGCGTCCAGCGCGCTCGTCGCCTCGTCCAGGAGCAGCACCGAGGGCCGACGCACCAGCGCGCGCGCCAGGGCCAGCCGCTGCCGCTGTCCGCCGGAAAAGCTGGACCCCTGATCTCCCAGGGGCGTGTCGTAGCCCAGCGGCAGCGCGAGGATGTCCTCGTGGATGCCCGCGCGCGTCGCCGCGTCCACCACGGCCGCCAGCGGGATGGACGGATCCGCGAAGGCGATGTTGCTGCGCACCGACGCGTTGAACAGCCGCGTGTCCTGCACCACGATGCCCAGTTGCTGGCGCACCGAGTCGCTCTCCAGCTCCGTCAGGTCCATCCCGTCGAAGAGCACCCGCCCCGCCTCCGGCCGGTACAAACCCAGGAGCACGCGCGCCAGCGTGGACTTGCCTCCGCCGGAGGGGCCGACAATGGCCGCCCATTGCCCCGGTGCAATCCTCAGCGACACGTCCTGCAGGGACGGTGACTCCAGCGTTCCGTAGCGGAAACGGACGCCCTCCACGGTGATGCCACCGGCCAGCTTCGGCGCGGGCCGCACCTTTCGTGCGTCCTGCTCCGGGGCCGTCTCCAGCAGGTCGTCGATGCGCTCCAGGTAGCCGCCAGCGAGCTGCACCTGCCCGCCCACCGCGACCAGGGAGGCCAGGGGGGCCAGCGCTCCCAGCGCCAGCGCCTGCGCCGTCAGCATCGCCCCCAGCGTCAGCTCGCCGCGCAGCACCTGCCACAGCCCCGTGCCCAACAACACCGACGGCGCGCCCACCTGGAGTCCCGCCGCCAGCGCTTCCACCACACCCTGGTAGTAGCGCTTGCGCGAGGAGGCATTGAGCTGCCGCGTGTAGAGCTCCTCCCAGTGCCCCACCGCCTGTCCCTGCGCGCCGGAGGATTTCAGGACCTCCAGACCGGACAGCATCTCCACCGTGAAGTCCTGGGACTTCGCCTGCGCGTGCATCTCGCTGGCCAGCAACTCCTCGCGCCGCCGCCGCGTCAAGAGCAGCACCAGCACCTGCGCCGCCGCCACGGCCCCCACCGCCAGGAGCAGCGGCCGGCTCAGGCCCGCCAGCATCCCCACCGAGGAGAGGATGAGCAGCCCGTCCAGCATCACCGCCAGCGTGGCCGCGCCCAACGCCTCGCGGATGATGGCCAGGCTGTTGATGCGCATCATCAGGTCGCCCGACGAGCGCTGCTGGAGGAAGGCATACGGCAGCGACAGCAGGTGCCGCACCAGCTGGCCCGCCATGCCCACGTCCAGCTCCACGCGCAGCCGCACCAGCAGGGCCGAGCGCAGCGACGTGGCCAGGACGTGGCACACCAGCACCAGCCCCACGCCCACCCCCAGCGCCGCCAACAGGCTCGTGTCCTGCCGTGGCACCACCCGATCCACCCCCATGCCCATGAAGAAGGGCAGCATCAGGGACAGCACCTGCAGCACCAGCGACACCGCGAAGATGCGCGTCCAGGTGCCTGCGTGCCCGCGCAGCAGGGCTGGCAGGCGGCGCAGCAGGGCCGGCCGCGTGTGGCCTCCCCGGAGCGCGGACGTGGGCTCGAACAGCAGGGCCACGCCGGTGAAGGCGTCGCGGAACTCGTCCCAGGACAGCCGCCGCCGTCCCAGGGCCGGATCCACCACGTCCACCCCACCCCGCCACAGCCCGTCGAAGACGACGTAGTGGTTGAACTCCCAGTGGAGGATGGAGCCGCGGTCCAGCACGGGAACCTCGTCCATGCCCAGGCTCACGCCCCGCGCATCAAGGCCGAAGCGCTTCGCTGCCTCCACCAGCGCCAGCGCGTGCGCGCCTCCGCGCCCCGCCCCCACCGCCTCGCGCACCTCCGCCGGCCGCGCCGGGGCGCCGTGGTACGCCAGCACCATGGCCAGGCACGTGGGGCCGCAGTCCGCCGCGGTGAACTGCTGGAGGAGCGGCACCCGGCGCCACCGCCGCTTCAGCTCACGCCACGTGCCCATGCCTCACCTCCGCCCGCCGCGAGCCTGCGCCCACAGCGCGGCCGCCAGCGACTCCGTGCCCACCTGCACTTCGACCGTGTTCGGGGTGCCCGGCACGTCGCCGCCCGCCGACGAAACGTCGTGCGCACGGACGAGCACGCCCGGCGCCAGCCTCCCGCTCAACGCCTCTGGCACTCGCGTCCCCGTATCCACCCACTCCACCTCGTAGTCGCGCATGCCTTGCGCCGTCCGTGCGCGCACTCGCAGCCCCGGACTCAGCGTGCCCTGGTGCTGTTCGGGCACGGTGAAGAACAGCCGCGTCCGCATGTCGCTCCCGGGCGATGGAGCAGTGGGCGAGCCCAGGGACAACACCTCCACCACCCCTGGGACGCTCACCACGCGGGCCACCGGCACGCGCGTCGCGAAGAGACCCAGGAGCGCGATCGCGACCTCCAACGGCAGCGGCAGCCAGCGCACCCAGCTCGGGTGCTCCAGCCGCACCGGCTCCGCGGCGGGCCCGCGCGCATGGCGCTCCAGGGCCTCGCGCCTGAAGGGCGTGTTCCCTTCCTCATCGGCCATGTCGCGACTCCAGCGGCGTGCGGAAGGACGCGAGCAGCATCCGGTCCCACGCCGGCTCCTCGTCGCTGATGGCCGCCAGCAGCGCGAGCGCGATGCCCACCGAGCCCGTCAGGAAGCTGGCGTTGTCCTCCACCCGGTCCGTGTAGATTTCGCGAGGGAACCACGCCGCGTAGCCACCGACGCCTTCGCCGGGCACGCGCCGCGCCACGAGCCGCGCGAAGCACTCGCGCGCTTCGCGGCCGAAGGCCTCCTCCCCCGTCAGCCGGTACATGCGGTGGAACAGGTGCGCCAGCCCCGCCTCGCCGTGGCACAGCCCGCCGTCCATCACCTCGCGCGTCTCCTCGGGCCGGCGCACCGCGCGCAGGCCCGTCTCCACCGCCACCCGCTCCCACTCCGCGTTGCCCACCGCGCGCGCGGCCATCAGCAGCGTCGCGGCCACACCCGGGTCCCCGTAGCACCACGCCCCTCGCGACACCTGGGAGCGCCGCACCTCGTTGTCCGCGTAGTAGGCGAAGGCGGACAGCGAACTCGCGGGCTGCCGCTGCGCGAGCAGCCACCGCACAGCCTCCTCCAGCGCGGGCCCCACCCGCGCCCGGTCGACGTCGTGCGCCCACGCGGCCGCCAGCAGGCCCACCACGCCCGGGTTGCCGTGGGCCACGCCCAGGTTGTAGCCGCCATCCTGCTGCTTCTTGCGGGTGGTCGTGGGGATGAGCTCCGGAGGGGTCCGCCACGCCCGTCCCTGCGGCCCCAACTCCGACACGGCCAGCAGGTGGTGGACGACGCGCTCCAGGCACCGGCGCGCCCGGGCCCCCGGAAGCCGCTCCAGCGCGAAGACGCCCAGCCCCACCAGCCCGGCGATGAGATCGTAGTGCTGCACCCAATGCTCGACGCCCAGGGCGTCCTCCAGCGCCGCTTCCACTTCCTCCAGCGGATCTTCCTCCGCGCCCAGCTGATCCGGCAGCAGGTGCGCGCCCAGGTGCTGCATCACCCACGACACCTGGACGAAGCCGCCGTGCAGCGCCGGACGCATCCACTGGCGCCCCACCTCCTCCAGCGCACCGTCCAGGAAGCGCGCCGCGTGCTCCGGGTCATCCCCTCCGGGCCACACGCGCGCCAGGTAGCCGTGCAGCAGCGCCTGACTCGACAAGCGCTCCGCGATGCGCATGCCCTTGTGAGTGAAGGGCTTGTGCAGCTCGGTGGTGATGGCACGCACCGTCTCCGCGGCCTGGTCCGCCAGAGTTCCGGTGAGCAGCGGCCGCCACCGGGGAGCCTCCTGATTGGGACGGATGGAATGGGCCATCATGGGCGTGGCTCCTGCGCGCGGGCGCGCGCGAGCTGGGATTGGTAGGTCCTGGCGAGGAAGTCGTAGAGCACCAGCTCCTGCGCGCGCGCCGCGGAGCGCAGCATCCGGTTGGCGTGCATGTGCAGGTGGATGCCGGCAACCGTGGGCAGGGACACGCCGAGCCGGCCCTCGCGCGAGGCCACCTCCAGGCGCCGCCGCACGGGGACAAGCCGCTCCGAGCGCTCGCGCAGCACGGCGAGCCCCTCACTGAGCAGCGGGCTTCTTTCCGCGTCCGGAGTCCAGGCCGCCTCCAATGCGGCGCGGGCCTGCCGGTAGCGGGCACCGAGCTGGTGCGTGAAGGCCGTGTCCATGCGGAACTCCCGCCCGAAGAAGTCGCGGGAACGCTCGGCCACCGTCAGCTTCGCGCGCGCATCCAGGCCCAGGTCCTCCAGCAGCAGATCCATGCCCCGCAGGGTGAGCTGCCACCGGGCCTCCGCGCCCGCGTCCCCATCCCACAGTGCCATCAGCTTCAGCACCGCCTCGCTGTCCGCGTGGAACAACTCCTCGGCCAGGGCCATGCCCTCCGGACCGCCGTAGCGCTCCAGCTCTCGCTCGTACGTGTCGAGTTGCACCTTCCACACCACACCGGCCCGCGCCAGCGGTGCCACCGCGGCGGAGAGCGCCGGCAGTGCGTCGCGATGAAGGCGGGCCGGATCCCCGTGCAGCCGCAGGCGCACGTGCCAGTCTGGATCCTCGAAGCGGATGAAGAACCAGCGGTCCACCACGCCCTCGTGGACGAGCTGCTCCACCAACGGCGTCACCGCGTCGCACAGCACGTCATCCGCGCCAGCGGTGCCCGCGTACAGCTTCGCGTAGAGCCACTCCGAGCCCGGCGCGAAGTGCCGGGGGACACCGGCGGATGGACCACTGCGCGGGGCAGGCACGGAAGCCGTGGGCTCCTGGCGCCGCACCATGGGGAGGAACAGCTCATGGACGAATCTCCCCTCCGGACCGTGAGTGCACAGCGAGTCCGGCCCGACGAGCTGCTCGCGCAGCACGGCGCGGGCGCTGTCCTTCACCAGCGACGCGAGCGTCTCCACGCACAGGACGTTGTCCAGGTCCAACGGCAGCACGTTGTCGCCATTCACCAAGGCCACGTGGCGCGGCAGGCCCAGCCGCTCGCGAAGCGCTTGCACGGCCCGGAAGCACTCCACGCCGCGCGCCGCGCCCAGCGGCTTCAGCACGTCCGGCCCCAGCCGCCACCTCGCCAGCGACAGCACCACCCGGCCGGACACCACCCGCGGCAGGAAGTCCAGGCCCTCCAGCACGCCCCAGTTCCACGACAGGCCCACCGCGCGCCCCTCATGCTGGAGCATGCCCAGGAAGCGGTAGACGCCCAGGCCTCGGGCGAAGTTGTGCGCGGTCGTGAGTCGCGGCAGCACCTCGCGGCCCAGCCGCTTCGAGCGCAACACCACGCGCCCATCCACCACCGACACCCGCAGGTCCTCCACCGGGAGCTGCTGCGCGTCGGGCGCGCCAGAGGCCCCCAGGAAGGGAATCTCGTGCCCGCGCAACTGGGGCCGCAGCAGCACGTTGCCAATGCGTCCCTCCGGCAGGTGCACCACCTCCGCGAAGACGGCGTCCGGGCGGAGCGCCTCCTCGGCTCGCAGGTGCCGCTCCACCGCGTCGCGCAGCGCCGGGTCCCCATGACAGAAGCGGCCCAGGGTGTTGGCGCCAGAGGGTCCTGCCGCGCCGCGCAGCACCAGCGAGAAGTCCCCGCTCGCGAAGGACTCGTCCGATGCGGCCAACACGCTGAAGCCCACGGAGATCGCGTCTGGCGGCGGCACGGGCTTCTCCGAGGACAGCGCTTTCAGGTCCTCTTCGCCCAGCGTCAGCACGCGGGCGCCCGGGCTGGCGGTCAGCCGACGCATCAGGTGCAGCTCGCGCGCACCAAACGTCCCTCCCGCATCCGTCGAGGAGGGGAAGGCCAGCCCGCGCAACAGCGGCGCCCCATCCGCGGCGGGAGCGTTGGACACCTGGAAGCCCACGCCAGACTCCTCGTCGAGCGCCTCCAGCAGCGGCACCTCGCGGCCCTCGTAGCGGCGCGTGAAGGCCTCGCAGAACGCGCTCAGCGGCGAGCGGCCCGCCTGGGGCCCCATGCGCCGGACGAGTTCCACCGCGCGCGTCACCTCCGCCAGCACCTCCGGTCCCAACGTGGCGCCGGGCGCCGGACGGTAGAGGTCCACCTGGAAGAGGCGCGGGAGCTCCACCTTCACGGGAAGCGCTTCGAGCCGAGTGGCGATGGAGAGGTAGGCCTCTTTCGACCGGCCGGGACCCTCCGCATCCAGTCTCGCCAGCTGATCTCCGACGTCCTCCAGACATGTGGCCGCCTCCAGCGCCACCTGCGCGGCCTCGCCGGGACCTGCCTCATGCGCCAGCGCGCGCAGCCGCGCCACCAGGTACGGGAGCGGCTCCGGCCCGGTGACGGGCACGGCCAGCTCCGGCACCAGCAGGTCGTTGTCCACGAGCGTGCGCACGTACCCGGCGGCCTCCTGTGCATCCACCTCCGCGTCCAGCGCGACCAACGTCCGCACCAACTGCTCCGGCCGGGCCCCTGCGCGCGCGTGCTCCAGCACCGCTTCCAGGTACGCATCCGGCCGCACCGAGGACAGGTGGTGCCGGCGCGCCGCGCCCACGTGCCGCGTCTCCACGTAGCGAAGCCGCCCGGCCGCGCGGTACAGGCTGCCATTGGGGCGGTAGCGGAGCACCTCGCGCAGGGCCGGGTGGCGCACCAGCGCCTCCACCAGTCGCGTGAGGTAGTCCATGTCCAGACGGGTGTCGCGCTGGCACTCGCGCACGTCCGCCACCGCCAGGTGCGTGCGCGCTCCCAGGTGCCCCACGGAGCACGACGCGAAGAGGCCGAAGGGTGTGCAGCGCCCCGCCATGCGCAGGAAGTAGCGCACCAGGGCCTGCTCCACCTTGAGGCCGTACTCGCTGTCCGGCGCCTGGAACCAGAGCGGCAGCTCCTCCTCCAGCGAAGGCGACGCGACGAAGAGGGCCTCACGCACCTCCGGCCGCTCCACGTACGCGCGCAGCCTCGTGCGCAACAGCGCGCGATCCGCGTCCAGCGCCTTCGCGAGCGATTCGGTGGCGTGCGGCGCGGTGAGCCGCGAGTTCCAGTGCTCCATTGCGTCGAAGGGCAGGAGCGGAGTGCGCAGGACGAAGAAGTCCGCCGGTTCCATCAGGAATTCGGCGGGAGGCGGGCGCTGCCCCTCGGGAGCGCGGCGGCGGAGCTGGGACATCGCGGCGGACCTCGGAACCAGGTGCGGGAAACGCCCCGGGCCGGCGAGCACCGGCCCGGGGCAATCGCTCACCATGGCTCGGAAGCGGACCTCACCTCCGAGCGCATGGCGCACGCATCAGAAACAGCAGCCGAAGAACTCACCCGTCTGGCAGAGCGCGTTCGTGTAGCAGACGGTGGCCTCGGTCGGATCCGTGCCAGTGCAGGCGACGACGGAGGTCGGGGCGCCACCGGCAACCTGCTTCATCTCGGTCTCGTTCAGCGCGCGCAGGGTGTCCTTCGACAGCGTCAGCTTCTTGGTGGGCTTCTTCATGATTCGTCTCTCGATGTAAGGCCGCACGGAATTGCGCGGTCGAAACGAATTACGAAGCCACCTGGAATTCCTGGTCGTTGCCCCAATCACTTATCAGCGTTCCGCGTCCTGCGGAGGCAGCCACGTGAGCACGTTGCGCGACCACAGATTGCGGAAGGTGGCGACAAGCTTTGCGCGCTCCGCGGGGTCCGTCATCTCGTTGGCGTCGGCAATCTCAGCAATGCTGGTGGTGCCATCCGCGAGCCCGAGCAGTTCCCGCTCCATGTCGCTGGCGCCGAGCCCGGGGGGCAGCAGGAAGCGGGTCGGATCCAGGCCGGTGGTGCGTTCCACGCTCTGCGCCGTGGGGCGCTCCAGGAGATGTGGGTGCACCCACGCGCGGCTCCAGGAGCCCACCGCCAGCGGGCGCAGCGATTCCACGCGCGCGGGCGGCACCTCCTCGCGCAGCACCTGGAGGAGGGCCTCCAGGTTGAGCAGAGCCCGCGCCAGCGGCGGCGCCATGCACGGGGGCACCCGCGCGCCCGCCATCGCGCGCACCGCGAACACGGCGGTGGCGATGGACACCATCACCCCCGCGTTGGAGGCCCCCACGTGCAGGGGCCCCCCGGCGAGCCGCACGCGGCGGCGACCCTCGAAGACGAGCGGCCACAGGTCCGGCCGGGACTCCACCGCCAGGCGCTCCTGCTCCGCCGCGGTCCAATCCGGGTGCGCCTGCTTCGCCTCCTCCAGGCTGACGGACTCCCTCAGCCCTCGCACTTCGTCCCCCGTCAGCACTCCCGCGCGCGTGAGCAGCTCCAGCACGTGCGGGGACAGGCGCGCGCCGCATGCGGCCACCAGCACGTCGCACGGCAGATGACGCGCCTCGCCGCCCTCGTGGTACGTGACGCCGTCGCGGGTGACGCGCACCGCGCTGGCGTTCGGCACCAGCCGCGAGCCCGTGGCCTCCACCAACCGCGCGAAGTGCGGCAACCGGTGCATGCCCCGTGGCGCGCCGCGCATCAGGAGCGTCACCGGCTGGCCCGCCATCATCAGCGCCCCGGCCTGCTCGAAGCCGGAGATGCCACCGCCCAGCACGGCCACGCGCCGGCCGGCCACCTCCGCCGCGGAGCGCAGCCCCTCCCGCACCACCACGCGGGAGCCGGGCTCCACTGAGTCTGGAGGCAGGGGTCGCCGCTCATACCAGGCGGTGACGAGCACCTCTTCGGCGCGCACCTCGATGCGGCCCTCTGGCGTCTCCACCTCCACGGCCACGCCGTCCGAATCAGGGCGCAGGCCCACGCAGCGGTGGCGGCAGCGGATGTCCAGGCGCCCCATCTGGATGACGCGCGCGTAGTAGTGCAGCACGTCCTCGCGCTCGCACTCCAGCGCGTCGCGGCAGTCCAGCGGCAGGCCGCCCACCTCCCAATGCGAGGCGGGCGACAGGTAGACGAGGCCCTCGATGTGGTCATGCAGCGATGCCAGCGGGGTGGCGCCGGACTCCAGGGCCAGGGCGGGGATGCCACGTGCCCGGGCCTCGAAGAGGGCAGCCACCGCGGTGGGGCCGCCGCCAATGACACACAGCTTCGTCGTGAGGATGGTCATGCGCGCGCCAGCCTATACACGGTTCGGATGCCCAAGCGCGATGAGGGCTTTTTTGAAAGGAATCGAGCCAGGATTTCCGCCTCATTTCGTATGGGATGCGGACACGCCGGTGAGCGGGGAAAGCGCATGCGCAGCTTCCAGGACATGGGGAGGCTCCTCCAGGAGCGGTGGCTGAAGGTCCAGCACAGCGAGGAGGCCTTTCCCGACATCGCGGCCGAGGTCCTGCGGGAGCTGGCCCCGCATCAGGCGTTCAAGACGCTGGAGCCCCTGGAGTGGCTCTACGGGACGCGTGACTTCCCAAAGCAGCTCACCACGCGTCCGGGCTTCGGCCAGCCCGCGCTGACGGTGTTCTCCGACGCCCGCCTGCTCATCGACCTGTACTACTGGGTGGACGGCACCACCGACATCCACCAGCACGGCTTCTGTGGCGCCTTCCAGGTGCTCCAGGGCAGCAGCATCCACGGGCACTACCATTCCCGCGGCCACGCGGAGGTGATGGACCGCCTGAAGGAGACCTTCGACGCCGAGGAGGTGGACGGCCAGTCGGACGACATCGCCGCGCTGGCCGCCTCCCTGCGCGAGTCCACGCTGTTCCGGCCCCTCTTCAGGGGCTGAATGGGCGCGGGCTCCCTTCTCATTCACTTCAAGGTCGCGCCGCTACGCTTCGGACTCCGGAGACGCCTGCGCGTCGGGTTGCTTGCTGGCGCGGACGACCGCGACCCACGCGAGCAGGACCAGCAGCAGTGCCGGAAACTCCACGATGAGCCGCGTCGCATCGGCGCTGCCACGCTCGGGGTGGGGGTCCAAGGAGAAGCTCAGCTGGCGCTTCCAGGGCAGCTGGTAGGTCCAGCTGGTGGAGTGGCGGCGACTGAGGAACTTCACCTCCCAATCCGAGGTCGGCCCGGGTTGCGTGGGGCCGATCCCGGTGGCGCTGGCGATATGAAGCCGGATCAATCGCGCGTCGGTCCAGCCCACCCACCATGAACGGCCGTGGATGAAGGGAGACCGCAGCGGCTGGGCGCAGGTCCTGCCCACCGAGAAAGAGTACCAGGGGCTGAGGTACCAGACGGACGTCAAGGCCAAGGCCAGCACCAGGAGTGCCTTCGGGAGAAGACTCCGTGCTCGGGAGCGCCGTGACGAGGGTTCGGACATCTGCCCGCCCACTGTAGCGCCATTTCCCTCACTTCTCGTTAGCGAACGAGGACGAAGGCGGGGCTCCGTTCGATGCCGCAGGCCGCCTCGCGCGTCTGACAGGCGAAGCCCGCAGCCCAGGATTCAAATCAAACCCAAGATAACGGTCAGGTCGTCCGCCCAGGCGGGCTCCCGAGGCTGTTTCAGCCCTTACCCTTCGGACGGCTCACCGTGTACATGACGATGTTGTGGTCCGAGCCGCCGGTCGGGCCAGCCCTCACGTTCGAGACCTTGCACCCGTAGGACATCGCATAGTCAATCTTGCCGTGGCCGTGGCTCTCCACACCGCCATGGGTGGTCATGCCCGCCTGCTGCGCAATCCAGCCGGGCGACCACTTCCCCTTCGTCGACGCCGGCTCGTTCCAGTCGCCGCCGATGAGCAGACCTTCGTCGGGGTTCTTCGCGATCTTCCGCTGTGCGAAGCCAAGCAGCTTCTCGGAGAGTGACTTGTAGGTGCTCACGCGGTTCTTCGGCCCGACGGGCTCCCCGCCCTTCCAGTCGACCGAGGGCGGCTGGTGGGCCGAGACCACCTGCAGCCAACCCGCGAGCTTGACCGCGGTGGCCGCTCGCGGCGGAGCATGGCCACCACGCACGGTGGTCCAGCCGCCGCCCTCGCCCTGGATGGACGTCTTCTGCCCCTGGAGCAAGCTGTCCTTCACGAGGATGCCCGTCTCGCCATGGTCCTTGGCCCCGGGGAAGGTCACCAGGTGGTAGCCGGGGATGTTCTCCAGGGCCTTGTGGTAGCCGTTGATCTCCTGGAGCTGGACGAAGTCGAGCTTGTTCTTCTTGGCGAAGTCGCCCAGCCACTTCTTCACGTCCTGGGGATTGCGGTCGCGCTCGACGTTGTAGGTCGCGCCCTTGAGCTGCGACGGGGTCTTGCTCTTGCTGTCGCTGCCACCGGCTGCACTGGCCTGGGCGGTGGTGCTGCCTTCAGTCCCGGGAGTGGCGGTGGCGCTGATGCGCTTCAGCGATTGGTCCATCCGCTCGCCGACGACCCCCTGCGGCTTCCCTTCCCAGCCGTTGTCGCGCTTGTAGGCGACCACCGCCTTGGCGGTCTTGGCGTCGAAGCGGTCGTCGGCGGTCCCCTTCAGGTAACCGGCCGACTTCAGGCGCTCCTCGACCTTCTGAACGCGGTTGCCAGTGGATCCGACGTGGAGGGGGCGGTGGTGGGCGTTGGTTCGCATGGTTTTCTTGATTCTCGACCATCGAGAGGGAATGTTTCCTCTGTTCGCGCCGACGCGGCAGAGCTTGCCGCACTGCGACATGGCGACCCGGCTTCGTCAGGAAGAATGCAAAGGAACGAAGGTCTTGCTCGACGCGGGCGCGCGGACCCTCCACATCGGTCCGGAGCAGAGTTCCATCCGTTCGCGAAGGGAATGACACGATGAGCACTGGAAGCTTCATCTGGTACGAGCTGATGACCCACGACCCCGACGCCGCCGCGAAGTTCTATGGCGCCGTCGTTGGCTGGAAGATCTCGGCCCCGTCCGAGTCCATACCAAGCGGACAGGACTACCGCATGATCATGCGCGGCGATGGCGGCTCCGCTGGCGGCGTGCTGCGCCTTTCACAGGACATGGTGCAGCATGGCGCACAGCCCTGCTGGCTCGGCTATCTGCACGTGGCCGATGTCGATGCGTCCATCCAGGCCATGGTCGCCGATGGTGCCAGGGTGCTGATGCCGCGCATGGATCTTCCCGTCGGAAAGATCGCGATGGTCGCCGACCCGATGGGCACGCCCTTCTACGTGATGGCGCCGATTCCACCGCCCGGTAAGCCCGATGCGAAGAGCGACGTCTTCGACGTGAAGGCGTCGCAGCGCATCCGCTGGAACGAGCTGGCCAGCCCCGACCTCACGCGCGCCAAGACGTTCTACGCGAAGCACTTCCACTTCCAGTTCAACGACGTGATGCCCATGGGCCCGATGGGCGACTACTGCTTCGTCGACCACGACGGCGTTCGGCTTGGCGCCATCATGCAGAAGCCCGCCGAGGGCCCCGGCCCCACCGGCACCTGGCTGTTCTACTTCGGCGTGCCCTCGGTCGCGGAGGCGCAGCGCGCCATCACCGCCAACGGCGGCAAGGTGCTGCAAGGTCCGCACGAGGTGCCCGGCGGCGACTGGATTGTCGTCGCAACGGACCCCTCGGGTGCAGCATTTGGTGTTGTAGGAAGCAAGGGCGAGTGAGCCCAAGGAGCGCAACCATGACGAACCCCGTGAACAAGGCCCTCATCTGCCTCTGGTACGAACGCAATGCCGAAGAAGCGGCGGCGTTCTACGCCCGCACCTTCCCCGGCAGCTCCGTTGGCGCCACGCACCGCGCCCCGGGCGATTACCCGGACGGCAAGGAGGGGGATGCCCTCACGGTGGAGTTCACCGTGCTGGGCATTCCGTGCATCGGCCTGAATGGCGGTCCCGCCTTCAAGCACAACGAAGCCTTCTCGTTCCAGATCAGCACGAAGGACCAGGAGGAGACGGACCGCTATTGGAAGGCCATCGTCGGCAACGGCGGTCAGGAAAGTCAGTGCGGGTGGTGCAAGGACAAGTGGGGAATCTCGTGGCAGATCACCCCTGCCGCGCTGACGGACGGCATGAGTGATCCGGATCCGGCCGCGCGCAAGCGGGTGTTCGCCGCGATGATGGAGATGAAGAAGATCGACATCGCGGCGATCAACGCGGCGCGCAAGGGCTGATACCCGCGAAGAAGAATGCAAAAGAATTCCGGGGGCTCCTTCCCTGGGGGAACGGCGGTTCGCGCTCCCGCGAGCCGCTTCCACCAGGAGCCTTCATGTTCCGGATTCCGTCCCTGTGCCTCTGCCTCTTCGCCTCGCTCGCCATCGCTGACGAGTCCTCCAAGCCCGCACGGCTCACCGTGGCCCAGAAGAACGGCTGGGCCACCTACGACACGGAGCTGAAGAAGAAGGAGGACGCGGTCAACAAGGCCTGCGGGTCGTCCTTGAAGAGCAGCTACGACAGGTCGACCTACCCCGCCTTCGACCCGATGAAGGACCGGACCCAGAGCGCCTGCCAGTCCGCCGTGGGCACCCTCGTCGAGGTCTGCGGCACCCCGGATGGCAAGGCGGCGGTGAAGGAGGTCGTCACCCAGACGGTCTGCAAGCTGTCGACGGAAGGGACCAAGGTCTCGCTCGACGGGAGCGTGCTGACCATCCACATCGACCCGGCGAAGAGCTCCATCGCGGGCAAGCAGCCCGGGAACTACAGCTGGAAGGGCGCCCTCGAGGAGATTCTGTAGCCGCGGCGTGAGCGGCTCGTGCCAGGACCGCTCCTCTACCGGCGCGCCTGGGCGCGGGCAATGATGGCCCCCCTCGCCACACCTGCTTGCTCGAAGCAGAGCGCGGCGCGCGCGAGCGCCTCGGGCAACGACGCGACCTCCTCGTGCTGATCCGCGCCAGGACGGACGAAGCTGGTGACGGCCCTCGCGAGTCTCGCGGTGGTCGAGTTGATCACCACGAAGAACCCCTTGCAGTACTCGCGAGCCAGGTCGGCGATCTCGGCCTGATGATCCGCCAGCAGCATCCGCTGGGAATGGGTCAGCGGGCGGGACCGCGAGAAGTCGATGATCAGCACATAGGGCTCGCGCCGGTGGATGAGCTTGGAAAGGCTCCGGAGGATGCTTTCCATCTCGCTGTCCGTCGTGGTGTCGCTACGCTGGACAATGGCCAGGGGCCAGAGCGATTCGTCGAGGGTGTACATGGAGGGAGATGTCTCAATCGGCGGTTTCGGTGAAACATACACCACCCGCGAATCAGCGCGACAGAGCCCCGAAACATGCAACATAAGAAATCTGCAACAAATCAGATATCCATGTGACGTTGACACGCATCCGGGCGCGACGAATTTTCCAGACAGGAAGCTGCGCTTCTCCCCTGCTTCCAGGAAGCCGAGCCCCTTCACGCATGGATACGACAGGCGAGCCCCCCTTCATCTCCACCGGCCAGCTCCCCGCGGCGGAGCAGGTCCGGGCGTTGGTGGACGAGGCCTACCAGCGCCACCAGGGGAACACCGAGGGACAGTGCTCCCAGGTCTACCCGGCGCTCGCCAGGGTGGATCCCCGGCTCTTCGGCGCGTGCGTCGTGGGCATCAACGGCAGCAGCCATGGGGCCGGGGACGTGGACCATCCCTTCTCCATCATGAGCGTCTCCAAGCCGTTCGTCTTCGCGCTCGTCTGTCAGGCCTTGGGGCCCGAAGAGGTGCGGCGCAAGCTGGGGGTCAATGGCACGGGCCTGCCGTTCAATTCGGCCATGGCCCTTGACCTGAGCCCGGACGGGCGGACCAACCCCATGGTGAACTCGGGAGCGCTGGCGACCACGGGGCTCGTTCCAGGCAGCAGCCCCGAGGCCCGGTGGCGGTTCATCCATGAGGGGCTGTCGCGCTTCGCCGGACACCCGCTCGTACTCGACGAAGAGGTGTATGCCTCCGCGATGGAGACCCATCACCGCAACCAGGGGCTCGCCTTCCTGCTCCACGGTCTGGGCCGCCTGGAGGCGGATCCGGTCCTGACGACCGGGCTCTACACGCGCCAGTGTTCATTGGCGGTGACCGCCAGGGAGCTCGCCGTGATGGGAGCGACCCTGGCGGACGGAGGCGTCAACCCGCTCACCGGGGCGCGCGTCGTCGACGAAGAGGTCTGTCATTACACGCTCGCGGTGATGGCCACGGCGGGGATGTATGAGACCTCCGGGGACTGGCTCTACGACGTGGGGGTCCCGGGCAAGAGTGGCATTGGCGGCGGCATCGTCGCCGTCGCGCCGGGCAAGGGCGGGCTGGGCACCTTCGCCCCGCTGCTCGACACGGCGGGCAACAGCGTCAAGGGGCAGCTCGTCGCGCGGTTCCTGGCTCCACGGCTTGGCTTGAGTCTGTTCATGTCACGCCCTCAGCCTGACACGACGCGGTGAGGCTTGGGGTTCTTCTGTCGGATTCGATAGAACCCCCTCCGTGCCAACCCCATCCCTCGCATCGCGCGGTGGCTTCGCCTCCTCCACGCTCGCGCTCTGGCTGATGTGTCTGGCCTTGTTCGGCATCTACACCACGAGCGAGGCGCGGTTGCAGACGGACTCGCTGTGGTCCATCCCTTCCGCGGCCAGCATCCTCCACGAGGGCAACACCGACCTGGACGAGTTCCGGCACTGGTTCTTCCCGGGGACTGCCTATGCGCGCAACGAGGCCGGCGGCCACACGTACTACGTGTACCCGCCGGGCGTGATGGTCTCCGCGCTGCCGTTCCTCGCCGCCGCCGAAGGACTCATCTCCCTGATGGAGCCGGTGCTGCCCCGCCTGGGGACGTTCGGTGCCGAGGCGCTGGCCTGGCGGACGCTGTTCCGGCACACAGGGCGGGAGTACCTGGGCTCGTTCGCCCTCACCGAGCAACTCATCGCCTCGTTCTACGTCTGTGCCGCCGCGGCGGTGCTCCTCGTCACCCTGCGCAGGCGGGTGTCCCCGGGGGCGGCGCTCGTCACCGTGCTGCTTTTCGGTCTGGGCACCACGGCGTACTCCACCGCGAGCCGGGTGCTCTGGCAGCACGGCCCCGGGCTCCTCGCCATCGCCTGCGTCATGCTGTTGCTGGCCCGGCCCGCGCAGACCGCGCGCACCGCGTTCCTGTTGGGCCTCTGGGTCGCGGCCGCCTATGCCTGCCGGCCCACGCACTCCCTCAGCATCCTGGTGGTCACCGGGTTCATGGCCCTGCGCTTCCGCCGCCAACTGCCGGCCTACTTCGCGGGCGCGGCGCTCGTCGCGATACCCTTCTGCGCGTACCACCTGTCTGTCTATGGCTCGGTGTTCTCGCCCTACTACCGTCACACGGTGGATCCGCTCGCCGGACCGTTCTTCATGGCCCTGGCCGCCAACCTCGTCAGTCCTTCGCGAGGCCTCTTCGCCTTCTCACCGTTCCTGGCGCTGGGCGTGGTGGGCTTCGTCCAGCGGTGGCGCAGCCGGAGCCTGGAGCCCTACGAGGTCGCCTTTGCCCTCATCCTGGTCCTGCACTGGGCGGCCATCTCCTCCTTCTTCATCTGGTGGGCCGGGCACTCCATTGGCCCGCGCTTCTTCACCGACGTGCTGCCCTTCCTCGTCTACTTCCTCGCGTTCCCCGTGCAGGCGGTCCTGGAGGCCCCTTCACGGCACCGGGTCCTCGCGGGCGCGCTCGTCGTGACGGCCGTGTTCAGCGTGTTCGTCCACTGGCGAGCCTCGCACTCCTACGACGTCCACAACTGGAACTCCTCGCCGGTGGACGTGGACAAGAATCCTTCGCGCGTCTGGGATTGGAAGGATGCGCAGTTCCTGCGCGCCCTTCCCCGTGACGCCTGATTTCCGGCGGAGGCCCTGCCTCAGAGTGACGCGGCGATTCCCGGCGTGAGCCAGCGCACGCGCGGGTCGCTTCCCAGTACCTCGCGTGCCTGGGGCTCGGTCGCCAGCGGCTCGAAGGTGCCGAAGTGCATGGGCACGATGACGGAGGGGCGGAAGTACTTGCGCACCGCGAGCGCCGCGGTCCGGGGGTCCATGCCGTAGCGCCCGCCACCCACGTTGAGGAGCACGATGTCCGGGTGCAGCAGCTCCTGCACCAGCGCCATGTCGCCGAACAGCCAGGTGTCGCCCGTGACGCGAACCCCTTCCACTCCCGCGAGCCTCGCGGGCAGCACCACCCGGCCAGGCTCGTCGGGTCGCATCGTGGCTCCAGTATGGAGCAAGTCCGGGTCACTGCTTCGGCGCGGGCTTCTGCTCCTGGGTGCTGCGCAGGTCCGCGCGCACCACCGCGTTGCCAAAGCGCTCCACGTTGGTCAGCCAGGCCGCCGCGTTCTTCACGTAGCGCGCGGTGCCCGCCGTGTCCCACTTGTTGTAGAGGCGCGTGAAGCCACCGTCGAAGATGGCCCGCTTGCCGCCCTTGTCATGGAAGGCCGCCACCAGGTTGCCCGCGGAGCCATGGAGCAGCGGCGTGAGCTGCTCGCTCGGCTGGATGGTGGCGATGGTGATGCCCTCGTAGAGGTACTCCAGGCCGGTGGTGAGCAGGTGCCGGCGCAGCAGCCCCGGGCCCTCCCCGTCCTTGCGCAGGCCGACCGTCTGGTCGCCGATGATGTTGCCCACCATGACCGTGCCCAGCAGCGCCTGGCCCACCACGTTGGCGTCCGCGTAGTAGGGCGAGTTGTCGCCCCAGATGTACACGCCGTGTCCCGCGTCGAAGAACTCCTTGATGACCTTCACGTGCTCGGGCGTCAGGTGCTGCGTCTCGTCCGAGATGATCCACAACTGACACGCCTTCTGGAGCGCCTTGCGCAGCTCCTTGGGGTCTGGCGCGCTGTTGACCCAGCGGTACACGGAGAAGCCCTTCTCCTTCAGCGCGGCCTTCGGCAGCGAGAAGTCGAAGTCCTGCGTGTAGAACTGGAGCACCGCCACCGTCTGACCTTCGAAGGCGCCGTCCACCGCGAGGTCGTTCTGGTTGCCCTTCGCGTTGCCAAAGCCGTCACGGGCCGCGGGGCGCACCGTTTCGCGCAGCTCCTGGGAACCGTCATTGCGCGTCACCACCCGGCGAACGCTCTCCATGGGAGCGTTCTCACCCGCCACCTGGTTGTACTGCGCGAGGGCGGGAGTGGCGGACAGGACGAAGGCAATGCAGCAGAACAGCGGACGGAGGGCACGCACGAGAACCTCGACGAAAAGGACGTGGCACCTTCCACGCACGGCCCCGCGAAAAGTTCTTCAGCTGGCGTCCGCCACCAGGCCGGGCGCGGGCGGCACACCGAAGAAGCGCGAGAGCTCGGCCTGGGCCTCGCGGGCTTGCGCCGCGCTGATGCGCCCTTCGCGCTCCAGCCTCCCGATGATGACGCCAGCACGGGTGCGCAGGGTCTCGGGCCGCTGCGCCGGCAGCCAGCGACGCGGGGCGGGCAGCATGGCCGCGAGCATCGCGCCCTGCGCCACGCTGAGCGACCGCGCCGAGACGCCGAAGTGCTCGCGCGCCGCCGCCTCGATTCCGTAGACGCCCTCTCCCCACTCCACGACGTTCAGGTACAGCGCGAGGATGCGCTGCTTGGACAGGTGTGACTCCAACTGGCGCGCGAGCAGCAGCTCCTTCCCCTTGCGCAGCAGGCTGCGGTCCGTGGAGAGGTAGAGGTTCTTCGCCAGCTGCTGCGTGAGGGTGGAGGCGCCGCGCCCCAGGCGTGCCTCGCGCACCGACTGCTCGAAGGCGTTCTCCACCTCGGTCCAGTCCACGCCCTCGTGCCGGTAGAAGCGCGCGTCCTCGGAGCACAACACGGCGTCCACGGCGTGCGGGGCCACCGCGCCGAGCGGCACCCAGGCCTGGCGCACGCGAGGCTTCGTGCCCGCCTCCAGCGCCTCGTCGGCTCGCTGCGCCATGAGCGCGGTGGTGCGCGGGTTCTGCGTCCGCAGGGCGCCCACGTCGGGCAGCCGCGCGGCCTCCACGCCGAACCAGAGGGCCAGCATCAGCCACCCGCCGAGCGCCCAGCGACGCCAGGCCGGGCCTCCGGAGGGCTTCCCAGCGGGACGCCGGGCTCCAGAGGAGGGCTGCTTCGTCTTCTGCATCCGGACGGTGGAGGGGCGCGCAGGGGGCGGACGGGATGTCATCTGTACGCCTACATCTGCCCCGACCCGCCCCTGCTGTCCAGAACGCGGCCGGACGCGGATTTAACCCGGCTTAATTCGTCCGCTGCGGCGGTTCGCGCGACAACCCCTCTGACTGTCGCAGAGGGGGAAGTCCACATGCAGTGGCCGATTCGGAGCTTTCAGCCGTTCATCAACACCGTGAAGCCGTCCAGCAGCGGAGCCGTGAGCGCACCGCAGCAGGCGCCAGCAGGTCCGCCGCGGTCGTCGAGCGGCACGTCGTCCTGGGGAGGCGTGTCCACCGACAGCTTCAGCGGGAGCACGCCGGGGACTTCGAAGCGCAACCCGCTGAACGTGCCGGACACCGCGCCCTCCCCCACCGACACGCCGATTCTCGCGAAGCCGACGGCCTCCAAGGACTTTGCCGCCAGTGGCTCGGTGATGCTGGGCCCCAATGGCATCTCCGGGAGCGCGAGCCTCGAGGCCGGGGTGAAGGTGGATGCGGGCATCTTCTCCATGAAGGTGGCCGGGTACACCGAGCTGGGGGCGAGCTTCAGCCGGGACGCGGAGATGACGACCTTCAGCGTGGAGGCCGAGGTCGGCGTGAAGGGAGAACTCCAGGCGGACACGCCGAACGTCACCGTCACCGGCACCGCCCAGGCGGGCGTGCGAGGCAGCTACCAGGTGACGCTGCCGACCGCGGCCGCGGCGGGCATCACCTCGCCCAAACAGGCCGCCCAGCAGCTCAACCCGTCCCTGCCCCAGAACCTGCCGGTGGGCGCCACCGTGACGCTCAACGGCGAGTCCTTCGTGGGCACGGGGATGGAGGTGGTGTTCAAGAACATCTCCGGCATCTTCGGCGCCATCGGGGGGATGAGCACGGAGAAGGCCAGCGGCATGTCCCTCGCCGTCACCCGGCTGGACGACAAGACCGTCCGGGTCACCGCCGGCCCCACGGAGGCGGTGTCGCGCACCCTCGAGGGAAAGCTGGGCGTGTTCGATATCGCGTTCGGAGCGACGGACACGCGGCGCGTGGAGGGGCAGTTGAGCTCGCGGCAGGTGGACTTCGACATCTCCACGCCGGCGGGACAGGCGGCCTACAACCAATTCCTCGCCACGGGCGAGCTGCCGAAGAACGACCCGGCGAACGGCACGTCGAACGCGGCGACGGTGCAGATTGCCTCCGACACGCTCACGCGGGAGGTCACCTTCGCCATCGACCTGGGCGCGGCCGTGATCGACAGCAACGTGTACGTCGCCACGACCTACGACGCGGGTGGCCCGACGGAGTTCCAGTACACGGGCACCAAGGGCCCCGTCACCTTCTCGGTCAGTGGCGAGTGGAAGGACCCCGAGGACCCGTCCACGTACACCTATGCGGCCACCCTTCCGGACCTGGCCTCCGGCACCGCGAACGGGCTCCAGGACGTCTACCCGAACACGACGGGGACTGGCACCACGGCCTCCGTGTCCTTCACCCACGCGGAGGCACAGCAGGTCCAGCAGCTCGCGAAGGACTGGCTGACGGCCATCGAGCAGGGCCAGCCCGGATACGCGGGCAACACGCCGGAGAGCTGGGTGGTGGACGTCGCCAATGCGGCCACCCCTGAAGAGGCCATGGCCCTGCTGCTGACGCCGGAGACGAACAATGTCCCCGACGTGGTGGCGGAACGCGTATCCAAGCTCAGCGTCTTCCAGCTCAACAACGGCGGAGGACAGCTGCCGGGGTCGCTCACCCTCTCCGAGGGCTGACGTCGCGGACGTGAAGGCTCAGCCCTTGCCGCCGTCGTGGAAGTTCAGCAGGTCGACGGCGACGGAGAGGCGCTCGCGGTCCTTGAGGAACTCCGCGTCCTTCTGGAGTTGTTTGTACTGGCTCGTGGTGACCTTGGGCATGTCGCCGTCGATGCGCTGCTGGAAGATGGGCTCCGTGGGGCGGTCCTTGTGGAAGAAGGTCTGGTCCACGGACTCGGCGCGGTGGGTGCCGGGACGGACGTTGAAGCGCGTGTCCACGAGGATGTCCGGGTTGCCGGAAATGGCCTTGTCCGCGGGAATCATCGCCGTGTTGGCGCCGTGGGAGGCCGAGGCCAGGTTCTGCGCCGACTGCGTCTTCTTGCCGCCTTCGCCATGGCCCATGCCGTGGAGGATTTCGTAGGGGGTGTCCCTGTCGGCGGTGCCAAGCCCCTGCTGGTACTTCGTGGAGCTGGGCTCGCCCCCGGTCATGCCCTTGAAGACATTGGTGTGCTCGCCCTTGTCGCGGTCCGGCACCGCGGTGAGGACCTGCTGGGGCCCGAGCCCTCGCCGCTCCACGGGGCCTTCGTAGAAGAGGCCCTTCTTGTCCTTCGCCTGACTGCCGACGTGGGACAGCAGGTTGAGTCCGTCTTGCGGTGTGTCCTGCGTGGTGCGCAGGGACGACATGTCGCCGGTGCGGGCGGAGTGGGTGTCCTGCAGGCCCAC
Source organism: Corallococcus sp. AB030 (assembly GCF_003668965.1). NCBI lineage: Bacteria > Pseudomonadati > Myxococcota > Myxococcia > Myxococcales > Myxococcaceae > Corallococcus > Corallococcus sp. AB030. Next base: position 11,572 of record NZ_RAWQ01000042.1, on the reverse strand, counting down.
CGCGTTCTGCTGCTTGTACAACTCGGCGGCCGAGGGGGGCGTTTCCCCCGTGGCCGCGGCCCGCTTGGGCCGCTTCGACGCGCCCGCGTCGAACGTATCCGCATCATCCCGGGGGCGCTTCGTCGAGGAGGAAGCAGAGGACTGCGTCTGGGGCGGAAGCGACGGGCTGCGCGTCGGCGTCGCACTGCCCCCAACAGGACTGGAACTCCTGCTGGGGCTGGGGCTGGAGAAAGAAGTCGGCCGCAGTTTGCTGGGCATGGGGGGCTCCATCAACAGACAGGGGAAGCGTCATGCCGACTGTGGCTGTCGTGACCCACGCAATGCAAGCCCATGACTCGCCTTGCGTTGACCAACGACAAACATCCAATCGCGATGGTTTCCATCGCAGGGCCGTCAGGGAGCGGGCGCCGCGGACTCGTTCACGAACACGTCGTGGAAGTACGCGTTCGCATACCCCAGGGGCGCAGGTGTGCCGCTGGCGCAGGTGGGCAGGTCATGGGTCACCACCAGGGCCTTGCTCGAGCTGCCGGGCGTGTGCGTGTCCGTCACGGTGTAGGCCCCGTACACCTCGGGTTGCGTGTCGCGCTGGAACACGAAGCGGTGATTCGCCACGTCCCACTGGAGCCGCAGCGCCACCTGCTCGCCCTGGTGGACCAGTCCCAGGTCCGCCGTGAAGAGCTGCGCGCGGGTCGAGCACGAGGCGTCCGTGCACCGCTCGACAAGCGCCTCCACCCGCAGCGCCTGGGAGCCGACGGGGTCCGTGGACCGGGAGACCATGCGGATGGAAGCGGTGACGTCGTCCTGCAGGCTCCTTCCCACCGCGCCCCGGGTGTTGAAGAAGTGGCCCGTGAGCTCGGCGGTGCTCTGGGCCGCCGGAGCTCCCGCCGGGGCCGTGCACCCGGTGCTCCTGGCATTGTTCAGGCGCACCTTCGCCGCGATGGCCGTCACCGCGGAGGACTGGGAGAAGCGCAGGCCGTAGCGGCCCGTCCCCGTGTCCGAACGGCTCATCAACCGCAGGCGGGTGAAGGCCAGCTCCCGGAGGGAGTCCAGCCGCGTTCCGGTCTGCTCATCCACCCACCGGGCCGGGTCGATGCCGCGGATCTTCGTCGCGCGTGGAGGGTTGGACTTCATCGGGTTGAAGTTGTCGTAGGGCACCATGGGTTCGACCGCCTGGGCCGTGCCCCCCAGCACCAGTGCAAGCACCGCGCACTTCAGGTTCATCGTGCTCATGGCGATTCCATTTCCTTCACGTTGAAGTAGTGCCGCACGCGGGCGTTGTCGCCCGTGGCCGTGTCGTGTCCTTCGGTCTCCACGGTGATGCCGTTCTCGTAGCCGTCCATGAAGCTCCCCAGGAGTTCCACCCCGGCGATCCAGTCAATGGCCGTCAACTCGCCCTTCACCCGGCGGAGCACGCCGCTGTTCGCGAAGAAGGTGAGGTGCGCGTCCTTGTCGTCCGCCTCCAGGATGGCGCTGCTCTCAGGCGTGGAGTCGTAGTGGTCGTTCGGGCCGGTGTCCGACTCCCAGATGGCCGACATCATGTTCACCGCCCCCGAGAAACCGACCGGCAGGTCTGGAAGGAGGCTGTCGGCGCCCGTGTGCACCCGCCAGTTCGGGTAGATGGTCTGGCCCTCGTTGATGTTCAGGAAGGTGTTCAGCTTCGTGAAGCCATTGGCGATCATCAGCACGCGCGGCGAGAACCAGTCCGCGCAGCAGCCGCTCGCGGTCTCCAGGTCGGTGACCTGCTTCACGGCGTACTCGACCCGGTGTTTCTTCATCGGGTTGTACTTCACGACGTCCTTCACCCGCGCCAGCTGCACGGTGACATCCACCATGGCGTGATCCGACAGGCATTGCTGGACGAGGTTTCCCTCGGAGTCCTCGCTGCCGGAGGTGGGATCGAAGTGCGGGTTGACGCTCGCCGTGGTGCCGTTGAGCAACGCGAACGCGGGGAAGTCCAAGGTGTCCTGGGCCGGGAACACCAGGACGTAGTCGAGGCGCTTCTTGGCATCCAGCTCGTTCACCACGTTGTCGGTGCAGACGCTGGACAGCCACGTTCCGCCCGCCATCGGGTTCGGACCGGAGACCACCCGGGCCAGGTCCCGCATCTCGGAGAACTGGGTGTTGGCCATGTCGAACGCGCTCAGCGTGCTGATGTCCAGGAGGCCAGGGCCCACCATGTCGGCGTACTGGTTGAAGGCGACGTTGGTCTGCACGCCCTTGGGCCCCACGGTGTTCAGGTCCCCCAGCAGGAAGGCGGGGCGGTCCAGGCCGCTCGGCCAGGTGCCCTGGGGAAAGGCGTCATGGACGTCAAAGCCAAAGACGGGGTCGGTCAGGGGTCCGCCCTGGCGCACCTGCTGGACGTAGGCCTTGATGTTGGAGAACTGGTTCTCGCGCGCGGTGGTATCGGGCCCCGCCGTGTTTTCTCCCGCGTTGACGTGGGTGCAGAACACGTCGACGAACTCGGCGTAGTCGGTCCCCTTGGCGAGCGTGGGGGTGTCGTGCTCATCGACGAAGACAGGGGCGGTCGCGGCGGGCGTGGCGACGCGCGCCCAGAGCACGCCCTTGGCCTGGGCGCAGTCGCTGCCGGTGCACATACCGAAGGGGAAGTGGTGCACCCCACCCTCGAGGATCTGCCGCGAGGACAGCAACACCAGTCCCGTGCTGAACAGGGACGGCTGGAGGATGTTGTCATTCAGCTCGGTGACGGCCTGCATGGGCGGCAGCAGCGCGCCCGCGCGCAGCGCGTTGACCTTCTCGATGAGCTCGCCGCGCTCATGCGCCATCCAGATTTCGGAGATGCAGGCGACCTCCTTGCGGAAGATCCGCTGGGCGACGGTATCGATTTCCCCCGAGCCGCCATCCTCGACCCAGGCGGTCACATCCGGCATCTGCCCCACGTTCCACATGGTGAAGCTGAGCGGAATCGGTGTCGGGCTCGCGAACTCGAGCGTTTCCCAGTTGCCCGTCAGGGTGCCGCCGGACGACAGGCCCGCGCGGTTGGGGAACCGGCCGCCACCCACCGTCTGCGCGGAGGTCGTCGGGACGGGAATGTGTTCGATGCCGAGTCCCAGCTTGCGCACCGTGGCCAGGAGCGGCTCGCTCGCGCCTCCGACGGGGAGGCCTGGCGCCAGCTTGATCTCGAACTCGATGTGGACGTGGGCCGGGTCCGAGGCCGGGCTCGACACCACCACGGTGGTGTCCCAGGCCTCGGTAGGGGCCGCGAGCGCGCCCCAGCCATTCGTGCCGCCGAGGTTGCCCTTGCTCTGGACGGTATCCGCGTAGCCCTTGACGGTGGAGTAGCTCAACGTGATGCGCCGGTCCTCGTCACGAGGCACGTGCGCGCCGGAGGCCAGCTGGAGGGTTTCGCCGCGCTTCGCATCGAGCCAGACGCTGACGGTGCCCTCCAGGCCCACGAAGTTCCCGCTGGCATTCCTGGGCTTGGGCAGGCGCATGCCGATGAACAGGGATTGCACGTGGCAGGGATTCTGGGGCTTCCCCACGTTGCACTCGTCCGCGGTGTAGCTGGCGTTGTCGGAGACGTAGAGGAACAGGTCTCCGTTGGGCCCCCCGTTCACGTAGTCCTGCAGCGGGAACTTCTTGCCGTCGGCGTACTCCAGGGCGGAAACCATGCCGTCCGCCGTGGGCTGGGTGCACGGAGTCGCGGGGCTGCAGTGGACCCCCGCGTCCTGGGGGAGAAGCTTTGTGACGTGAGGCGCCGCCAGGGCCCCCGAGGGGATGAGGCTGGCGAGGGCCAACAAGAGTGGAACGCGTTGCATGATGCCTCCGGGTCGAGCACCCGGAATGCACCGCGCATGCCGTGGGGCTCCTCCCCGGGAGGCAGTGAGGACGACGGCAAGGATTGCCGTGGTCGTGCAGGACTTGCCTGCGGGCCTTGCCGCCCCCCGCCTGCCCCGAGCCCCGAACGAGGACGCTTCCGGAGGGAGCGTGCCTTGGTACACCTGTTGCTTTGGGGAGGGCCTGCTCCAACCCAAGGACCCCCGCACCCATGATGAAGCTCCGCACCCTGCTGCTGTTGTTGCCCAGTCTTTTGTGGGGACAGCTCGCGCTCGCCCAGGCACCGGCTGTCACGACCTATTACGAACCCATGGAGGGAGGCGCCATCCGCTATCTCACCATGGCGTCCCCTTCCCTCGGCGGGTCGGGCCCCAGCCACCAGGTGTCGCTCGCGCTGGCGTTGCGCAACAACGAGGCGACGTCCGTCACGTTGACCCAGATCCTGATCGACTTTCCCGGCACGACGGTGCTGACGGGCATGTCCACCAGCCTCGTCGTGCCCGCGAACGCGGTCCGCAACTGGTCGTTCAGCGCCGCCCAGAACATCATCCTGCCGAACCCGGCGCCGAACAGCATCCGCATGCGGCTCTTCTTCACGGGCTATGCGACCCCGGTGACGGAGACGTTCACGCTCGCCGCCTACCAGGCGCCCACGCCGTCCGGCAGCAACCGATTCTGGGGCCGTGTGGGCGACCTGCGCCCCCACGAATACTGGCAGGGCATGGGCGCGGTGCACGGCGCGAGCGTCCAGGGCTGCCAGCTCTTCGCTTATGACGTGGGTGTCTATGGTTGGACGGGCTCCGGCTGGTCCGACGTGCTTCCGGGCACCGACGGTTCGCAGAACGAGCACTACCGGCAGTGGGGCAAGCCCATCTACGCGGTCACCGGGGGCACGGTGACGGACTTCGTCAACACCGACGCGACCAACTTCCCGGTGGGCTCCGTCAACCCGGCGTCGCACGGCGGCGGCAACAGCTTCACCATCGACAACGGCACGTATCTGGTCGGGTACGCCCACATGCAGGCCGGCACGCTCAACCCCAGCCTGCTGACCGTGGGCGCGGTGGTCCATGAGGGCGACTTCCTGGGCCTGCTGGGCAACTCGGGCAGCTCCTCGAAGCCGCACCTCCACATCGGGGCGATCAAGTCGGACGCGTCGTCGACGCTGTGGTCCCCCCAGTGCGGAGGCCCGCTGCGCCCCGTCCCGCTCAACAGCGCGTACGCCATCGACCAGGCGGTGCTGACCCCCTGGTTCGGGTTGGAGCAGCTCGCGCCCTGGTCCCCGATGAACGGCGTGGGCATTCCCAGCGGAGCGGCGCCCAATCACATCAACTCGCTCCTCTGGCCCGCGGCGAGCGCGCCGGTGGTGCTGAGCAACTCCGTGGTCAACGACTTCGCGCTGGGCTCCAATGGCCAGCTGTGGACCGTGGGCAGCAGCACGGGCGCGGTCCTCACCACCCACGACCGCCTGAGTGTCCCCTACAACACCGGTGTCTACCTGGACGTGAACCCGGGCGGCAGCGCGAAGGCCATCGCCGTCACCGCCACGATTCCGTATCTGATTGGGATGAACGACTTCGTCTACCGTGGCACCAGCTCGGGGTGGATCCAGACGTCGCAGACGGCGAAGCGCCTCACGGTGGATGAGTCCACCGGCAAGGTCTGGGTCATTGGCCTGGACGACAAGGTCTACTCCTTCAACCCCACCACCCTCGTGTGGAGCGCGCAGACGCCGACTGCTTCGACGGGCAAGGACATCGCGGTCGCGCAGGGCATCCCCTACCTCATCGGCATGGATGACCGCGTCTGGAAGCACAACGGCTCCTCGTTCGTGCAGCTGCCCGCCACCACGACGCTGAAGCGGCTGGCGGTGGACGGCGCCACCGGCAAGCTGTGGGGCATCGGGGCCAATGACGGCCTCTGGTTCTCCACGAACGGCAGCACCTGGGCCGAGCACCCGGGCGGCATCCGCGCTTATGACCTGACCCTGTTCCAGGGCACCCCGTACGTGCGCGGCCTGGACAACGGCGTCTGGAAGAAGGAGGCCTTCGGCTCCTCCCGCGTCAACGTCGTCCAGCCCTGAGCGTCCTGGCACGGCCTTGAGTGGACGGACCGCACCTGCGCGCCTTCGAGGTGCGGTTCGGCGGAGCGGCCGAGGCGGGCATCACCTCCGCCACTGCGGGCTCATTTCCGGGCCCGCACGAAGTCCACGAAGGCCTTGAGCACGGGGGGCAGGTGCCTGCGGCTCGGGTAGTAGAGGAAGAAGCCAGGGTAGGACGGGCACCAGTCCTCCAGCACGCGAACCAGCCGTCGCTGCCGGAGCAGGGATTCCACCTGCGACTCGAAGACATAGGCCAGCCCCAGTCCCGCGAGCGCGGCTTCGAGGATCTCCACCTGGTCGCTCAGCGCCAGCGAGCCTCGCGTCTCCACCTCCAGGGCCTTGCCGTCGCGCTCCAGCTCCCACGCGTAGCGTGAGCCATTGGAGAACCGGAACTGGATGCAGTCATGCGCGGCCAGGTCCATGGGCGTCTTCGGCGGAGGATGCTTCGCGAAGTACGCGGGCGTGGCGACGATGGCCGAACGCAGCCGGGGGCCCAGCGGAATCGCCACCATGTCCGCGGCCACGCGCTCGTGGAAGCGCACGCCCGCGTCGAACCCCTCCTTCACGATGTCCACGAACGCGGCGCCGTCGACGAGCTCCACCTCGATGCCGGGATGTTCCTCCAGGAACGGGCGCAGCACCGGCAGCAGGGCCAACCGGATCGCCACCCGGGCCGCACTGATGCGCAGCTTTCCCACGGGGGCCTCACGGAACGTGTTCAGGTCATCGAGCGCGTCGTCGATGTCCCGGAACGCCGGCCGCAGCCGCTCGGCGAGCCGCTCGCCCGCCGCGGTGAGCGCCACGCTCCGGGTGGTGCGGTGCACCAGCCGCAGGCCCAGCTTCTCCTCCAGCCCCCGCAGGCTGTGGCTCAGCGCGGACGGCGTCACGCCCAGCGCCCCCGCCGCTCGGCGGAAGTTCAGATGCCGGGCGATCTCCAGGAACACCGTCAGCTCACGGACGTCGGCCTGCATGGGGGCTGCCTTTCTACTGTTGAGCCGGATTCAACGGTCTTGTGCTCTGCGTGCGCATTCTCTCATGGACGGTCCAGGTCTATCTCTTCGCTCGTAACCCCTGACGAGGAGCACGCACATGAAGACCTGGCTCATCACTGGCGCATCCCGTGGTTTCGGAGTCCTCATCGCCCAGGCGGCGCTCGACGCGGGAGACCGTGTCATCGCCACCGCGCGCAATCCCCAGAGCATTCCCCTGGCGGCCCACCCGAGGCTGGTGGTCGCGAAGCTGGACGTCACCGACGAGGCCGAGGCCCAGCGCGTCGCGGCGGAGGCGGGCCGCATCGACGTGCTCGTCAACAACGCGGGCTTCGGCCTGCTCGGCGGCGTGGAGGAGTCGAGCGCCGCCGAAATCGAGAAGCTCTACCGCACCAACGTCTTCGGCCTGCTCGCTGTCACCCGCGCGGTGCTACCCGTGATGCGGCAGCAGCGCTCCGGACACGTCATCAACCTGTCCTCCATTGGCGGCTACCGCTCGTCCGCGGGCTGGGGCGTGTACTGCTCCACGAAGTTCGCCGTGGAGGGCCTGAGCGAGGCGCTCCATGATGAACTGGCCCCGCTGGGCATCCACGTCACGGTGGTGGAGCCCGGCTACTTCCGCACCGACTTCCTGGACGCGGCGTCACTCACCCGGGCGGAGCGGATCATCCCCGACTACGCGCAGACGTCCGGCGCGATGCGGTCTCGCGCGGTCGAGCTCAACCACCAGCAGCCGGGCGACCCGGCAAAGCTCGCGACCGCGATGATAGAGCTGGTGAAGCTGGAGCAGCCTCCGCTGCGGCTGGCCCTGGGCAGCGACACGGTGAAGGCCCTGGAGGAGAAGAACGCCTTCGTGGCCCGCGAGCTGGAGGCCCACCGCGCCCTCTCGCTCTCCACGGATTTCAGCTGAGCCTGGTGTCTGACACTCACCGCTCTGCTCAAGCCTGCTGAGCGAGGGGAACGCGTTTCAGGTGCCGTTCAATGCGTTGGCGCTCTGAGTCCTGCAGCAGGAGGTGTTTGGCTTCCTGCTGCCAGACGGTGCGGATCAGCTCGACCGCCTGGGTGACCCAGGTGGTCACCTCGGCGAAGGTACGGTTGCTCACCTCGGCGAAGGCCTTGAATGAGTCAAGACGAACGTCTTCGAACTGACGTGAGCCTCCGATGCTCAGCGCCAGGTCATCGCTGATGGACTCGGGCGCGAAGAGCACGGATGAAATCAGGTCGTAGGCGGGAGACAGCCTGGGATGACGTCCATCCTTATAAAGCAATGACCAGTTCTTCAAATGCGCATCCGTGTTGCCGCTCAGCACACAGAAGACCAGCCGCTCGCAGAACGCGCGGACGTCATCTGGCGAGAGGTAGGCGAGCAGGGCCGCGAGGTATTCATAGCGCCCGCCATATTGAGAATCGCCGGGAGGTTTGTCGAAGACCTGGGCCATGTCCTCCATGTGGATGCGCTGTCCCGTGGACGTCCGGTCGAAGCGCTCGATGAGAAAGACGGAACCGTCGCCCGTGGGGATGTTCTGGGGCAGGTCCGCGAACTCAGAGACCTGCGCCATCCGGAAGGTGGGCACCTCTATCTTCGAAAGCCCTGCCCAGGTCATGGTCGAGTGCTCGATCCGGGGAAGGTCCTTGAAGCTGGGGTCATGGAACTTGGCGATCCATGCACCTGCTTTCTCACCCTGGACGGGGACGGTCAGCCCCCGCTCTCCCTCGCGGACCGAGAGCTTCCACTGTGCTCCGGCCAGGGAGAAGCGCAGCTTCGCCGCGCTGGGCGGCTCGATTCGCGCACGCGGGACAGGCTGAGTCGACAACCGTGGCTGGCCGGGAATCAGGACGATCGCGCCAGGCAGCTCCGCGCCCAGGTACTCCAGAAGTTCAAACTCATCATCCGTGTCCACCCCCAGCTCCCGTGCAAGGGCGCGGCGCAGCGGCCCCTGGGGAAGCAGGTGGGAGAACCAGATGGGGACGTGCCCCGTGGTGGGGATGTCGTAAGGCTTGCGGTCCTCGAATAACTGTCCCAGGACCGGGCGCGCTGGGGCCTGGAGCCAGGCCGCGTCGAAGGAGAAGCGGTACTCCCATTCCTCCAGATGTTCGATCAGCCCGACGCGCGTATCCCCGATCCATACCTCCAGAGCCCTCACGGAGACGTCACCTGTGCGTCAACCCGGCGGAGCAACTCTGCGATGGGCGGACGGTCACCATCGTCCGAGGCAATGCGCTCCGAGAAAAATTGGTTGAGCCACTCGTCCAGGATGTCGTTCCGGCGATCAATGAGAGTGTGGGGGCTTTCCAAATCCAGTGACTTCACGGCGTGCTCATCCAGCGCATGGCTTCGCAGGACCTCCACCGACGCACTCTTGAAGGCGTGAAATTTCTCTTCATTCGGAAGCAAATAGCGTTCAACGACATATTGCGCGCCCGGATAAATAGGGATGAAGACCTGCTCCAAATCACGCTCATCAAGCCATGTGCGGATTTCATCCAACCGGAAGCGCTCTCCACTCTCCGGGTCACGCGGCCCCAAGTGCAGCAGGGCTAACGCGCACAAGCGCATCTCCACGCTTCCGACACTCCAAGGAGTCGATGACAAGGCAAAGCCCAGGTTGAACACCAAGGGAAGCCTTTCCAGCAGCCGATCCACCGAATCAAATTCGCTTTCGTCAATGTCCGACTGGAGCTTTTGGATGTTTTCAAGAGCGGCCTCCGCATGGACCTTGGACAGTGCGCCTCGCCACACCCAGCGGGACAGGAGGGTCCGGGTGCGCGGGTGGGGGCGTGGGTGCAGATGGAAGAAGCGCGTCAGCACGATGAGGGACAAGGGGTATGGGAGCAGCCGACGGTGAGGGATGCCCACGTCGTCCGCCAGGAACCCAATGGCATGTCTCAGCGCCGTTTCGGTCCGCTCCACGGCCTCCGGATGGACGCTGTCCACCGCCCCTCCTCTCCGGATGAAGTTCTGGCGCAGGTCGATCCCCTCCACCGCCTTCAGGCAGTGGATGAACAGGTCCGTGGTTATCTTTCCAAAGCCAGTCTCCGCCTGAAGGCGGTTGCAAGCGCTTTCGATGGGACGCGGCTTCTGCCCACCAAAAAGCGCCTCGAAGACCTCGCTCTCCCGCATGGGCACACCCGAGGTGTTGACCCGCGTGAAGATGAGTCGCATGACCTCCTGGGAGGTGCTTTCGACGATGTACGAGGGGACCTGGTACTCGCGTAGCGCCTTCCCCAGGGCGATGGCCCCCTGGACGAGGTCAGGACGCGTGCTCCGAAAGGGCCATTCGTTGAGCCAGGTGAGGAGCTTGAACGAATCTGCTACGACGTTGACCGGAATCCAGTGGGGCGGTGGTTCGGCGGCCCGAAGGTGCACGAACTGCTCCGCCTCCAGGTCGAACCAGACGGAATGAATGTCCCCGCGTGGGTGGCGATCTGGATGCAGCATCGCGGCCGCCAGGGCCGTCAGGCGCTGCTGTCCATCCACCACGAAGTAAGCATCCGTCATTCGCGGCGCATCAATGCGCAACGGCCCGAAATGCAGGGACGCCGGTTCCGCCGGTCCCTTGAAGAGAAGCAGGTCCCCGACGGGAAAGCCCCGGTAGACGCTGTCGAAGAGGTCCAGCACGTGCGTGGCGCGCCACTTGAGCGGGCGCTGAAAGTCGGGGACCCGGATCCGCCCGTCCTGCACGTGCTGTAGCAGCGTGTCCACCATGAAGGCGCGGGCCTCGGGTCGACGCTCCAGTCGGGTCTTTTCCATCGTGTGGATTGCTTACCCACGTCCGACCCACCGCGCAAGGAACGCCCCGCTCCCAGCGCCAGCACCGCGCGAGCCGCTGGCACGGGATGGAACTGCCCCTCTGGCAGCACATCGACAGTGAGTTGCCCGCCGTGCGGCGACCTCGGCCGTGACGCTTACCGCGAGACCGACCGGGCTGGTGTTGCCTTGCTCAAAGGGATGGGCCCTCGCGAGGACGCCACTGACGCCAGCAACTCCGGCCCGGGCCAGGCATGGCTCGGCCGTCCTTCCGCCAGGAAGTCCACCGCGGGCGACAGCACCTCCGGAGCATAAAGGATGCGGAAGTGCCCCAGGCCTTCCGTGCGCGTGAGCTTCGCGCCCGGCCACGCGCGCGCCACCGCTTCGCCTGCGTTCAGCGGCACCTCGCGGTCCCCCACGTCGTGGAAGATGCGCAGCGGCACGTCCAGCCCTGGCGCGAAGGCTGGCAGCGCCAGGTCCGCCAGCCGCATGTCGAAACGCTCCTCGATTCGCGCCGCCATCCGCCGCCACATGGCCTCCGACAGGCCCACCGTGTCCGCGAAGGCCCGGATGCCCGCCAGCGGATCCGCCGGCGGCGAGATGAAGACCGCGCGCTCCACCTTCATCCCGTCCCGCAGCGCCACCGCCGTGGCCGCCGCGCCGAACGAGTGCGCCACCACCGCGTAGGGCCCGCCCGTCGCCTGCCCCACCGCCGCCACCATTCCCGCCAGCTCCGGCAGCGAGCTGGTGCGCCCGGAGGACGCCCCGTGCCCCGGCGCGTCGTACGTCACCACCGAGAATCCCGCGTCCACCAGGGGCTGCACGAAGGCCGTGAGCTGCCCGCCGTAGCCGCTCCAACCGTGCACCAGCAGCACCCGGGGCCCCTCGCCCCAGCTCCACACCGCCACCTTCTCACCCTCCACCCTCAACACCCGGGGC
>NZ_RAWQ01000429.1:0-1749 GCF_003668965.1 Corallococcus sp. AB030 | reverse complement strand
GGGTATTGCTGAAGGGGAATGCTCACCTTCCGCCGCGCTCTCGCCTTCGTGCTCCTGGCCACCGGTTGCTCGCACATGTCCTTCGACAAGGCCAGCGAGCTGGACACCGTGCAGGCCTACCAGGACTTCCTGCGTGAGAACCCGGAGGATCCCGAGGCCCTGACGGCCCAGGGGCGCATCGAAGGGCTGGAGTTCGACGAGGCGAAGCGGCTGCACTCGGTCATCGCCTACAAGCGCTTCCTGGAGACGTACCCGGACGCGCCGCAACAGCAGCGGGTGAAGTCGCTGCTGGAGGGCCTGCGCTTCAACGCGGCGAAGGAGGCGGACACGGAGGCCGGGTGGCGGCAGTTCCTCGCCGAGCACCCCGACGGCACCCACCGCGACGAGGCGCGCACCCGGCTGCAGGCGGCGCAGGAGCGCGACGTCCAGTCGACCACGGACCTCAAGCGCGTGTCCCAGCTCCTCCAGGGCGAGGCCGCCGGCGCGCGCCGCGAGGAGCTGGAGCGCAAGCTGGACGACGAGTCCTTCGCCCAGGCAAAGGACGCCGGAAAGCTCTTCGCCTACCTGCGCGACTTCCCCGCGGGCGCGCACCGCGAAGAGGTCCGCGTCAAGCTGCTGGAGCTGGAGGTGGAGGGACTGCTCGTCTCCGGGCTGGTGGACGAGGCCGAGGCGAAGGTGAAGGTCCACCCGCTGGGGCCGAAGCTGACGGGCTTCCCCACGCGCCTGGCCCGCGCCCGCGAGGAGCAGGGCGCTCTCTCCCGCACAGAGCCCGCCGTTCGCGCGATGCAGGCGGGTCACTACCTGCGCGACCTGGAGGACCTGAAGCGCGCGCTCGTGGCGCCGGATCCGCTGGACCGCTGGCAGGCGGCGGAGGAGCTGGGCCAGCACGTCTCCGTGCGCGCGGTGGATCCGCTACTGGAGGCGCTGCGCACGGCGCGCAACCCGCTGATCCGCCAGAACGCGCTGTCGTCCCTGCGCTCGGTGCTCTCCTCTCTGCCCGCCCCCGTGGCCGGCTACGAAATCGCCGTGCGGCTGGAGTCCCTGCGCGAGCGCGCCAGCAGCCCGGAGCTCTACATCACCGTGGCGGCGCTCCTGGACCTGAGCGGCCAACTGGAGCAGGCCGCCAGCCAGTACCAGCGCGTCTATGAGTCCGGCGGCACGGATCCGGTGGTGCTCTGGCGCTGGGTGCAGCTGCGCGAGCAGCGCCGCCAGGCGTTCTCCGCGGCGGTGGCGGCCCGGCAGCTCGCGGTGTGGGCCCAGACGACCGCGCGCGAGGAGCTCGTGTCCGCGGAGGGTGGGGTGCCCCTGGCATCGGCCCGCCAGCTCTGCGCGGCGGTGGTGGACGCGCGCTTCGCGGCCCAGGCCATCGCCCGGGTCCGCAACGAGAAGACGGAGTTCCCCGAGGACATGGACACCTTCGAGCGCACCGCCCAGGACGCGGTCCGCCTGGCCGAGGCGAAGCTCGCGGACGCGGAGCTGCTCCTGCGCCAGCAGCACCCCGGCGTGCGCACCTGCGCGGATCAACAGGTCGCCGAGCGCCTGTCGCAGGGAGTGAAGGAGCGCACCCAGGCGCTCCAGCAGGCGACGAGCGCGAAGCTGCCCAAGCCCGTGGGCACGCTGCTGCTGGAGCTGGCCCGCGAGCGCGATCCCTCCCCGGAGGTCCGCGCCGCGGCGGCCTCCCGGTTGGCTGGATCCACCCCTCCCTGAGACGGACTGGCGGACCCGACGGCGGCGGTTAGAGTCCCAGCC
>NZ_RAWQ01000428.1:0-1846 GCF_003668965.1 Corallococcus sp. AB030 | reverse complement strand
ACGGGGGATGAACATGGGCGGGCGCTTCAACACCGGACCCCCGCGAAAGTGACACCCGCGCTGGCGCCGGAGTGCTCCGGCCCGGCGAGGACACTGCATGCGTTCATGGATTCGGCCCAAGGCGCCCAGGACTTCCCCGGCCCGTGGCGGAAGTCGGTTCACGGAGGGCATACGGACCGGGAGGCGAATCCCGGTGGTGCCTTTTCACGCGAAGTCTATGGGATGCAGTGCCAGGAGTCGCCGGGGCGCTCGAATCCCCCCGCCATTCCCCCCGCGCCGCGCCACTCCGTCCCCGAGGGCGGCGCGCTGTGCGAACGCGCACGGCCCTCTGTCCCGAGGTGCCGCCCCCTGGAGCCGCGCCACGGGCGGTCGTTACACTTTTTCATGTCGAGCGGAAGCCACGGCCAGGGTTCCGCGGGGAGGGCGCATGCGGACGCCGAAGGACGAACTGCTGCTCCGGGCGATGGACCATGCGTTGTCAGCGCGAACGATAGAGGCGGTCGAGGCGCTGGCCGCGCTCTATCGGTTGTTGGACGCGGAGCGCATTCCCGAGGACGAGAACTACGCCGTGTTCGCCACGGCATTGTCGCGCCGGTTGGAGGGCGCGACGGGCGCGCTGCATCCGTACCGGGCGTCGGAGGTGGACGGAGGCGCGCCACAGATTGAGTTGTTCCGGCGGTTGATGAAACACCTGCCGCTGGCGTCGGCGGCGGACGCGGTGGCGAACGCGCTGCTCGCGGACTTCCTGCGAGGGCACGCGGAGCCGACGCTGCTGGACGTGGGCATCGGGCAGGGGAGGCAGGAGTGCAACCTGCTGCGGGCGCTGGCGAGGACAGGAGCCCTGCCCCGGCACCTGACAGTGGTGGGAGTGGACCCCAGCGGCACGAGCCTGGTGGAGGCGCGCGACGCGGTGCTGGCGGTGGCGGACGAGGTGGGGCTGTCGCTCGAGTTCGTGAAGCTGGAGTCGCCGGTGGAGGACCTGGACGTGGCGACATGGGCGGCGTTGCGAGCCGTGCGCCGGCCGCTGGTGGTGAACGCGGCGTTCGCGATGCACCACGTGGCGGAGAAGGAGACGTCAGGCATGGAGGCGCGCGACGCGGTGTTGGCGAGGCTGGCGTCGCTGGGCCCGGTGGGCGTGGTGATGTGCGAGCCCCACGTGGATCACCACCGTGCACCGGCGCGTGAGCGATTGAAGAACGCGTGGAATCACTTCTCCCGCGTGTTCCAGTTGCTGGATACGTTGGAGATACCGAGCGCGGAGCGTCGCGCCATCAAGCGATTCTTCGGCCGGGAGGTGGATGACATCGTGGGCACGGTGAACGAATCGGAGCGGTGTGAGCGCCACGAGCCGGCCCTGGCCTGGTGGGAGCGGTTGCAGCGAGCAGGCTTTGCGCCGAGGGGCGGGCTGGAGGCGGTGTGTCCGGCGGACGTGCACCCGGCGGTGGGGCTGTGCGTGGAGGAGGGCACGGTGGGCATCACCTTCCGGGGCGACGTGCTGGTGTCGGTGCTGGCGGCGGTGCCGGGAGACGGCGCGTGAGCGACCTGGAGGCGTTGGCGCCGAAGGTCATCGCGAGGTGCCGTGAGGCCGGGGTGCGGCTGGCATTGGCGGAGGCGTGTACGGGAGGGCTGATGACGGCGGCGCTGACGGAGGTGCCGGGGGCCTCGGCGGTGGTGGAGCGAGGGTTCGTGCCGTATTCGAACGAGTCGAAGGGAGAGCAGCTGGGGGTGCCGCTGGCGTTGTTGCAGGCGCACGGCTCGGTGAGCGCGGAGGCGGTGGGCGCGATGGCGGCGGGGGCGCTGGAGCGTTCGTGGGCGGACTGGGCGGTGGCGGAGACGGGCATCGCGG
>NZ_RAWQ01000427.1:0-1877 GCF_003668965.1 Corallococcus sp. AB030 | reverse complement strand
CCTCCACCTGGACGAAGGCCCCCGCCGCCACGCTCATGACGCCGCCACCCGCGCCGGTGAGCAGGTCGAACCCGGCCTCCGCAATCCACCGCGCCAGGGGGACGACCCACTCGTCGTGGGAGTGCGCCCCGGAGCCGAACACTCCGATGATGCGGCGGTGTCTGCGCATGACTGCGTCCTCCCCGAAAAACTGGAACTACGTGAGCCCCTGTTCCATGCGAATCCCCGGCCAACGCCGCAAGGGCTCACGGACCGGCGTGCGTCCTGATTCCCGTCCACCCGTGGAAGGTGCGTGGCGCGAGCGTCGGCCAGCCGTCGCTTCCCTCCTCCCGGAGCGCCAGACGTTCCCGCACGCCCCGTGATGTCGGACCCCTCCTCTACCTTCCTCGCAGGTGAGCAAGGAGGCTGCCCATGTTCGACGCCTGTGGAGGTTGTGAGCGCCGTGGCACCGCCGGAGAGGTGTTCGACTGGTGCGCGCACTGCGAATTGTCCCTGTGTCCCGAGTGCCTCGTGCGCGGCTGCTGCGGCAGCGCACCCGCGGACTCCGGGCGGGGCGCCCCCAAGGAGCTGCCCGACCCGCCACCTCCCGAGCGCGAAGTCCTCCCGGAGGACTTCGGGGGCCGGTGCTGCACGCATGCCCGCGCGGTGGCCTGCTCCTGCGCCTTCCACTGGGTCTGCACGCGCCACGGCGACCTGCACGTGGGCACCCACGACTGAGGGCGTTGACACACGGGCGGCCTGTCCACGAGGTTTCCGCCTTCTTTCAGGCATTCCCGCCCGGACACAGCACGGAGCACGAACACCATGGGTCTCGCCGAACGGTCGGAGATGGCCGCGTTCAAGAACGACACCTTCGCCTCGAAGGTGGCGGAGCTGAAGGGGGCCGCGGCGGGCGCGGACATCCAGGTGACGCTGGACGAGGCGAGCTTCACCACCGTGGCCGCCATCCAGATGCTCTCCAACGGCGTCTTCGACCGGCTCATCGACGACATGAAGTCCGTCTGTAGCGACGCCATCGGAAAGCAGGCCGTCCGGGAAGGCATCCAGACGTTGCACATCGTCCACAAGGACGCGCCGGGCTTCACGCTGGACCTGACGGACGGCACGCTCACCCTGCGCGCGAAGGTGGACGGCTCGCTCGGCGAGGACCTGCCGGGCTACGGCACGTACCGGGCCTTCCTGCTGAAGAAGCTGTAGGCCCTGCACGGCCTCACCGACCGGAGGGCCGCTTTGTCAGCGGTGTCCTCCGGCACGGGACATTCCGTCCGGCTCAGGGCACGTCCAGCACGACGCCCTGCCCCGGAACGGCCATCACCCAGCGGACGACGTCGGGCTTGCCGCCGCAGGTGACGCGCACCTCGAACTCGCGCCCCGCGGGCATCTGGTTGGACAGGGGCGTCTGGCCCTCCAGCACCTGCGAGCCCAGCGCCACGCGGCAGCCCTGGGCACCGGTGATGCTGAGCATGCCCCGGGCCTCCGCCTGGGGCGGGGCGTCCGCGAGCGTGCGCAGGTCGATGTGCTCCGACCTCGGCACCTTGCCGAAGCGGTGCAGCTTGCCGTCCACGGCCGTGGAGATGAGCCAGCCGGCGTTGCCTTCGGGCAGGCCCTGGCTCGCATCCAGCAGGACGCCGGACACGTAGACGCGCTCACCCTCCTGGGCGTTGCGCACCTCCACGCCGCCCTTGGGCAGCAGGAACACCAGCGCGAGCCCCGCGAGCACCAGGCCCACACCGCCCACGATGAGCCCCTTGCGCTGACCGGGCGTCAGTCCCTTCCCCGTCGCTTCGGCGCCGGGCACCTGAGCCGTGGGGGAGACCGCGTGGACGGGGGCCGGCGGCGCGGCCACGGGAGCCGCCGGAGGCCGCGCGGGCGGGGCC
>NZ_RAWQ01000426.1:0-1890 GCF_003668965.1 Corallococcus sp. AB030 | reverse complement strand
CCCGGGGGCTGCGCGGGGGCGCTGGGGCGGTTCGCGGACGGAGGCGCCGTGGGGGCCGTGCCCTGCGAGGTCTGGACGGTGGTGCCCGGTCGAGCGGGGCCCTGTGCCGGCTGCGCGGCCGGGGTGGTGCCCTGGGGGCCCTGCACGGGCGTGCCCGGTCGAGCACCTTGGCCCGTGGTCGCGGGACCCTGGCCGCCAAAGCCCTGCGTGGTGGGCCCCGGTCCTCCGAAGCCCTGCGTCGCGGAGATGCCCTGCGCGTTGGGGCCCTGTGCTCCGAAGCCCTGGGTCGCGGGACCCTGCACGGTGGTTCCGGGACGGCTCGCGGCCTGCGGCGGCGTGGCGAACGCTCCGGGCGCGGCGGGTCGACCCCCCTGAGGCGCGGTGGCGGACGTGCCTGCCGGACCCACGGGCAACAGCACGGGCACGGGCTGCGGCGGCGGTAGAGGACGCTCTCCCGGCGGGTAGAGGGTCGGCGGCGCGGCGTTCCCCGACGCGCCCTGGTTCGGAGCCTGCGCGGGAGGCGTGGCGCGCGCGGGCGTGCCCGGCATGTTCAGCCGCAGGGGCTCGCGCGTGTACGCGGGGGGCGGGATGTCCGTGGGCGTCGGCGCCGGCGTGGGGCGCTGGACCGCGCGGGCCGTCGTCACCGGTCCCGCGGAGGTGTTCAGGCGCAGCGGCTCGCGCGTGTACGCGGGCGGGGGGATGTCCGCGGGCTCGGGCTCACGCGCGGCGGCGGGACGGGCTGCCGCGGGCACGGGCTCCTGGGCCACGTTGCGCGCCAGCTGCTCCACCATGTCCACCGTCATCGACTCGTCGTCTGGCGGCGGAGGTGGGGGCGGCGTGAGCGCTCCGGCCTGCTGGGCGACCGCCGCGGCCAACTGCACGAAGCGGGGCGTCAGCGGCTGGCGGTAGATGATGGAGATCCACTCGCGCACCCGCAGCTCGATGGCGACCCACAGCTCCAGCGGCTTGCCCAGGAGGAAGCCGACTTCGTCCAGCTCCTTCTTGGGCACCGGGTAGGCGCACGCCACGTGCAGCGTGTTGCCGTCCAGGGACAGGGGAACGACGCTCAGGCGCTCGGCGATTTTCGGGGGGATGAAGCTGGCGACCTCGAGGTTGGGCTCGAAGTCCACCAGGTTCACGGGCCGGAAGCCGGAGACCTCGCCCAGCATCGCGAGGACGTCCGCTTCGGACATGCCGCGCTCCAGGAGCGCGGTGTCCACATGGCCTCCCTGGGCCTGGTGCAGACGCAACAACTCTCCGGCCTGCTCCTGGGACAGGAGGGCGCGCGAGACGAGGTGCTGGGCAAGACGCGAAGGCATGAAGGCCGCGGCATCTTACGGCCGCGGCCGCAAGGTACAATGAGCCTGTTTCAGCTCGGTTGGACGACGAAGGTGGACGTCAGCTTGTCATGGAGCGTCTGTCCGCGGCGGTCGAACAGCGCCATCCAGAACCCGCCCAGGAAGAGAACGAAGGAAAGCCCGGCGAGCAGCGCCCGGAAGATGGCCCGGCCCGGGGTGGGCGCCATGCCATGGGTGTCCACCAGCCGCAGGCCCAGGAGCAATCGTCCCAGGGTGCGTCCATTCCACAGGAAGGCCGCGACCGCGCAATACACGGTGGCGAGCACCAGCACCAGGACCACGCCCGGCAGCAGCACGGAGTGCAGCGCGCGCAGCCAGGCGACGAAGGCGTCCAGCCCGGTCAGCCCCGGCTGCGGACCCTTCACGCCCGCGACCGACGAGGCCAGGGTGATGTAGGCCGCCGCCACGGCGCTGATGGCCGCGGTGTCGACGGTGAAGGACAGCAGCCGGCGCCACAGCGAGGCGGGCCGCGCGTGAATCTCGCCCGTGGCCGGGGCAGCCGGGGCCGCGGAGACCTTCGACTTCTTCGCGG
>NZ_RAWQ01000425.1:0-1921 GCF_003668965.1 Corallococcus sp. AB030 | reverse complement strand
CGTGAGTACCCTGCCCCCCGCCGCCCCCGTCTCCCGCGAGCGCGTGCGCGCCATCGACTGGCTGCGCGGCCTCTCCGTCCTCGTGATGATCCAGACCCATGCGCTCGTGCTGCTCACCCCCGAGCTGCGCAAGAGCGTGTGGACCGGACGGCTGCTCAAGGTGGACGGGCTGGTGGCCCCCGCGTTCATCTTCTCCGCCGGGTTCGCGCTGGCGCTGCTCATGGTGCGCAGCTCCGCCTCGGGTGTGCTGAACGAGCGCGTGCGCCGCAACCTGCGCCGCATCACGGAGGTGTTCGCCGTCGCCGCGCTCGTCAACTGGGTGTGGTTCCCCATCCGCTCCGAGCCCGTGTGGCTGCTTCGCCTGGACATCCTCCACTGCGTGGGACTGTGCCTGCTGCTCACCCTGCCCATGGCCGCGCTGCTCGCCCCGCGCCCGCGCGTGCTCGCGGGCACCGCTTTCGTCCTGGCGATGGTGGCGTTCGCGCTGGCGCCCTTCAGCGACTCCGCGGGCGAGCCCTGGGCATCGTTCCTGCGCAAGTCCAACTGGGCCCCCTTCCCGCTGGTGCCGTGGGTGGGCTTCGCGTGGCTGGGCGCCTTCGCGGGCTGCATCGCGGGGGCGTGGGGCCGCAAGGGCCTGGCGCGGGCCCTGGGCTTCCTCATCGCGCTGGGCCTTCTGGGCACGCTGATGCCGCGCGTGCTCAACGACCTCTATCCGCCGCACCGCTTCTTCGTCACCAACCCGTCCAACTCCGCCACCCGCTTCATGTGGGTCTGCGCGGTGCTGCTCGTGTTGCTGTGGGTGGAGGGACGGATGGCGCCGGACGCGAAGCCCTCGCGCGCCCGCCGCTTCCTGGAGGTGTTCGGCACCGCGTCGCTGTCCGCGTACTTCTTCCACGAGATGCTGCTGTACTACCGCGTCTTCGGCGTCTTCTCGTTCCAGAAGCTGTGGGGCGACTCCAGCGGGTGGCTGAAGTTCTCCGGCCTGCTCGCGCTGCTCATCGCGTGCACGTACGTGTTGTGCGTCGCGTGGGATCCGGTGGAGCGCGCGGTGAAGAAGGCCTTCGCGCGCGCCGGACAGTGGCTGATCAGTGCGCCGCGCTGGCTGCGGCCTGTTCGAAGGCGCGGATGATCTCCGGCGGGGCCTGCACCAGCTCAATCAGCACGCCCTCTCCGCTCAGCGGGAACTGATCGCTGGCCTTCGGGTGGATGAAGCACACGTCGAAGCCCGCCGCGCCCTTGCGGATGCCGCCGGGCGTGAAGCGCATGCCCTGCCCGTCCAGCCACTTGACGGCCACCGCCAGGTCGTCCACCCACAGACCCACGTGGTTGAGCGCCGGGTCGTGCACCTTGGGACGGCCGTCGGGATTGACGGGCTGCATCAAGTCCACCTCCACCTTGAAGGGGCCCGCGCCCGCCACGACGATGTCCTCGTCCACGTTCTCCTTCTCGCTGCGGTAGGTGCCGTGGGCCGTCAGGCCCAGCGTGTCCACCCACAGCTTGCGCAGGGCGCCCTTGTCCAGCCCCCCGATGGCGATCTGCTGGATGCCCAGAATCCGGAACGGTCGTGTCGTCTCCATGGCCGGGGACCGTCGCAAAAGGGGTCCCCCCACGCAAGCGCGGCCCACGCCTGGGTCCGGGAAAAATTCACCGGATAAACCCATTCCGGAGGTCGGCCGTTTCCAGGGGCACGCTGACTTCCTCCCGTCGTCCCGGAGCCGCCCATGTCCCCTTTCTTCTCGAAGCGCCGCGTGTCCTTCGTCAGTGGTGCCCTCCTCTGCGCCAGCCTCGTGAGCGCGTGCTCCTCCATGGAGCCGGCGCAGGGCGTGTCGGCGCGCAACGAGCTCAAGCCGCAGGCCACGGCGACCACCCGGAGCGCCCCCAAGGACGAGTCCACGGCCCTTGTCGCGCCCCCGTCCCCGCC
>NZ_RAWQ01000424.1:0-1936 GCF_003668965.1 Corallococcus sp. AB030 | reverse complement strand
CGGCGGCGGTGGCCAGGGCAACACGGTCATCCCCGTGGAGCTCATCGTCGCCAAGCAGCGAAACGGCCCCATTGGTTCCGTGGAGCTGGTGTTCCTCGCGGAGTACACGCGCTTCGAAAGCCGCGCCCGGAGCGAGTAGCCGCCCGAGTCAGTCCCGGCCGGTGCGCAGGTAGCCCGTGACGTGCTCACGGGCCGCCCGCACCGCGGCCTCCGGCCCCGTGCCCCGGCCCAGCTCCGCCGCCAGCGCGGACGCCAGCCGGCAGCCCGTGCCCCGGCGCTCCGGCGGCCGCTTCAACCGGCGCCCCCGCATCACCACCGTGCGCCCGGCGAAGGCCAGCACGTCCGCCAGCCCCTGCCCTTCCGGCAGGTGCCCGCCCTTCACCAGCACCGCGCCGAAGCCGCGCTGACACAGCGCCTCCGCTGCTTCCTGCGCGTCCTCCACCGTGCCCAGCGCGGGCCGGCCCAGGAGCCACGCGGCCTCCTCCAGGTTCGGCGTCACCAGCACGCGCGGGCCCGCGAGCGCCAGGTAGTGCCGGGGCGTCAGGCGCGACAGCACCTGTCCGCGGGAGGAGCGCACCACCGGGTCCACCACCCACCACGCGTCCGCGTCCTTGAGCGCCGCCCTCGCCGTGGACAGCTGCGACGGACCGGGCACCACGCCCCACTTCACCGCGTGCAGGGGGCCCCACTCGCGCGCGGCCGTCACCTGCGCGGCCAGCATGCGCGGGGACGCCGGCACCACCGCGAAGGTGTGCGAGCCCTGCGCCGTCTGGGCCGTGGGCACCGCCACCGCGTCGCCACCCCGCGCCCGCACCGCGGCCACGTCCGCCAGGAGCCCGGCCCTGCCCGTGGGCTCCAGTCCCGCCAGGAGCAGGACGCGCGGCCTCACCGGCGGTGCTCTCGCGCCTTCTGCACCAGCGCCTTGTAGACGCCCAGGTGCACCGGGATGGTCCCCAGCATCAGCTCCGGGTGCCACTGCACGCCCAGCGCGAACGTGTGCGCGGTGGATTCAATCGCCTCCACCACGCCGTCCGGCGACACCGCGCTCACCGTCACGTCGGTGCCCGGCTTGTTCACCGCCTGGTGGTGCGTGGAGTTCACCATCAGCTGCCCGTGCCCCACGGCCTCCGCCAGCTGCGTGCCGTTCTTCACCTCCACCGGGTGCTGCGGCTGGGTGCGGTCGTGCTTCTGCTCGTGGTCGCGCGCGCCCGGAATCTCTTTCAGGATGTCCTGGAACAGCGTGCCGCCCAGCACCACGGCCAACAACTGCATGCCGCCGCACACGCCCAGCACCGGCAGGTTGCGCTTGAGCGCGCCGCGGATGAGCTGCGCCTCGAAGGCCGTGCGGCCCTCCTTCAGCGGCCCCATGCCTTCGCGGGCCTCCTCGCCATACGCGGCCGGAGGGATGTCGAACGCGCCGCCCGTCACCACCAGCCCGGACACCCGCTCCAGGTAGGCGTCCACGCAGGACGGGTCGTCGGTGTACGGCAGCACGAAGGGCAAGCCCCCCGCGCGCAGCACCGCCTCCGCGTAGGGCACCTTCAATTCGTAGCGAGGGAAGGCGGAGTCGGCCGGCTGGGCCCAGTCCGGGCTGAGGCCGATGTTGGGACGGCGCGCAGTCGTCCCGTGATGACGCGGAGGCAGATGGTTCATGGTGGGGTACTTCCTCTGGTTAGAGGCCAGTCCCCCGCGCGCTGTCAAACGCCGCCGCCAGCTGCCGCACGCGCTCGGCGATGTCCTGGGCAAGCAGGGCGTCGGACACCACCGCCGCGCCATGCGCCCCCGTCGCCGCCACGCTCGCGATGTTCGCCAGGCCCACCCCGCCAATGCCCACCACCGGCAGCGGACTCTCGGCCACCACCCGCCGGAAGGCCTCCAGCCCCAGCACCGGCGCCTGCACCACCTTCGTCGTCGTGCCGAACAGCGGCCCCACGCC
>NZ_RAWQ01000423.1:0-2007 GCF_003668965.1 Corallococcus sp. AB030 | reverse complement strand
CTCTTCGTTGATGGCCACTTTGCGTCCCAGCATGGCTTCTCTTCCTGCCCCACACCACCCCGCCTCGCACGGGCCTGTCAGGCAGGCGGCTGGCGATCTGCTCACTCAAATGAGGGGATCGCTCAGGAGCTGCACCCCACGGTCCTCTACTTCAAGCGCATCGTTCCCTGACGTTCACTGCGCGCGGGGGCAGGGCGGGATGCCGGAGCGAAGCGCGCATGGAATGACGCGGAGATGTGTTGTTTCACAGGTCACGCCGGAGGGGCGCCTTCAGGGATGATAGGGATAGCGCGCCAGGACCTTCCCGTCCGCCGACACGGCATACAATTCGTACCAGTGCGCGGAGGGATTGAATCCAGGTGCTGCCCAGCCACACTTCGCGACGTTTCGCTTGATCTCCACGAAGTACATCCCGCCGTGTTGGGCCACGGAGACCTCCATGGCCTTGGCGGTATATGAGCAGTCCTTCGCATACTCCTTGGGAAAACCTGCCAGCAGCCGCTGCAAGGCCGCATGGGCGGCGAGAACCGCCGGTCCGTCCAGCGTTGCCAGGGGCCGCAGGTCGTCAGGCCATTCAATCCCCTCCGCGACGAGGGGGGCGCGGGGCGTGGTACCGCCGTCGGCATTCGTCACCACGGGCGGAGACACGACGCTGCCCCCGTCCCTCGCGGCTGTGCCAGAAGAGGCGGGAGGCGTGCCTCCGTCCAGCAGGAGCGTGAGGAGAAGGACGTGATGAGGGAGGTTCATCATGGGGACAGGCTCCAGGGCCCTTCTACCACTTCAACTCGGGTGAGCAGCGAGGTAGCAGCATGCGGGGGCTGCGCATGCCAGAAGCCTCTTGTGGATGACAGTTCGCCTGGAACTCCCAAAGCGCCTTGTCCTCATTCCATTGGAAGACCTCTCCCGCGGGGTTCCACTTGTAGAAGCGAGGTTCGTCCTTGTGTCCCGTGGCGAGCCAGGCCCATGCGGGAATCAACCGGTTCCTCGAGTCACGCGCCAGCCGTCCATCAGGGCTTGCGGCATAGGCCACCATCGTCCACAGCCCGTCCTCCATCTTCATCGCGGGGAATCGGGTCAGATCGTCACTGCTCATGCTCGTCGCGCACGGGTGATTGTGCGCGAAGCCGATGATGGGCAGGTTCCGACCAAAGGATTCATCGTCGACGCCACCGAAAGGAGGCTGGCACGAGCTGCGTTCCTTCATGAGGTTGCGGATGGGCCATGAAACACGCCAGTCCTGCGGCGTTTTATAGAGGGCGACGCAGTATTCAGATGCATCCGGTCGTGGACCACCGGTGTTCGGGTCGCAGGCATCCGCCGCACCCGGCAGGCTCATCAATGCCCGGAGCGTCGGCAGCACCAGGTCATCCGGAATCGTGTCGGTGTCCGATACGACGGCCGGGACGTCCTTGTGTGGCCAGGGACCTGGGGCCACCGCGAGGTCGAACCGCCCTTCCAGAATGGGAAGTTCTGATCGCAGGTAGTAGAGGCGGGGGCCCGCACAGGCCATGAGCAACACGAACATGAAGGCGCAGGTCTGGCGCGTCGCGGTGCGCATTCCCGAAACACTCCCTGGATGACCTGTCGGGACCCGGGACTCCGGCGGAGCGGCCATCGTTCCGCAGGATAGCGGGTTGTCCGAAGCCTGTGCAGTCTCACCCCAAGCGATAGGCCGGGGCTCAATCCGCCCGGAGCACGACCGCCGGGGGCACGTGCGCGGCCCTTCGTGCTGGCAACAGCGCCGCGAGGAACGCCATCGCGCCGAGCACCGCCACCACCAATCCATACGTGAGCGGATCCGTGGGCCGCACTCCGTTGAGCAGGTGCGACAGCGCGCGGCTGGCTCCCCATGCGAGTCCCAGCCCCAACACCAGCCCCACCGCAGTGAGCCGCAGGTAGTGGCTCAACACCATGCCCATCAGCTGGCCCGCCCTCGCCCCCAATGCCATGCGGATGCCCAGCTCTCGCGTGCGCTGCACCACCGCGTAGGCCACCACCCCGTAGAGC
>NZ_RAWQ01000422.1:0-2051 GCF_003668965.1 Corallococcus sp. AB030 | reverse complement strand
CAGCAGCGCCGCGGTGGTGGCGGCGGGGGTCAGGGCCGTCCGAGCGGTGGCCAGTCGCGTCAGGCCAGCGGTGGTGGGAACGCCCAGGCGCCGCGCGGTGGAGGCCAGGGCCGTCCGCAGCAGGCCCGTCCGGCGGTGGCTTCGCCTGCCGCGGGGCCGAGCTCGCCTCCGCCCCGTCGCACGATGTCCAAGTGGGGCTGAGTCCCCGTCCCAGGTAGGGCGCGGCCGTTGAGGGGCGCGCCTTTTCCTGTGTGTGGGGGTTGGACTTGAGTTCATGACGCCCGGCTCCTCTCACGAGGGTCCGGGCGTTCGACTGTCCGGGGTATGGCGGCGGAGGGTTGGGCTCGTCCCCTGGCGGATGGGGCGTGGTAGCGTGGCGCCGTGTTTCACGGCGGTGCATCGCACCCCTTTTGTCATCAGGACACGCCCTCTTCATGACGCGCTCGGCTGACGGTGAGCTGCACATCGATTCGGTCCTCCGGAACACCTACAAAGTCGTCTCCGTGTTGGGGCGGGGCGGCATGGGTTCGGTGTTCCTGGCCCAGCACCTGCGGCTTCCGGGCAAGCAGGTCGCGGTGAAGGTGCTGCGGGTAGGTGAGCACGTGGGGCCGGACCTCCACGTGCGCTTCCGGCGCGAGGCGGAGATCGCCTCCCGGCTGGGGCACCCGAACATCGTGGAGGTGCTGGACTTCGACACGTTGGAGGACGGCAGTCCGTTCCTGGTGTTGGAGTACCTGCGCGGCGAGAGCCTCGCGGATCGGCTGCGGCGCGGGCGGCTGACGTTGGAGGAGGTGTTCTCCTTCACGCGGCAGATGGGGTCCGCGTTGCAGACGGCGCACCGCGCGGGCGTCGTGCACCGCGACCTGAAGCCCGCGAACATCTTCCTGGTGCCCACGGACTCCGGCGGCGTGGTGGGCGAGCGGGTGAAGCTGCTCGACTTCGGCATCTCCAAGGTCATGTCGTCGGAGACGCTGCAGACGCAGGAGGCGGTGCTCATCGGCACGCCGCAGTACATGTCGCCGGAGCAGGCGCAGGGGCAGAACAGCCGCATCGACGCGCGGACGGACCTGTTCGCGCTGGGCGGCATCGTGTTCGAGATGATCTCCGGGATGACGCCCTTCGGTGGCGGGTCGCTCGTGCAGATCATCTACCGCGTGGTGCACGAGCCACCGGTGTCGCTGGCCAATCTGATGCCGGACCTGCCGCCGAACGTCGCGCGGGCGGTGGCGCGGGCGCTGGAGAAGAACCCGGATCACCGCTATCAGGACGTCGCGTCGTTCATCGCGGAGCTCACGGGCACGCAGCTCCAGTCGCTGCCGGAGACCGAGGAGCAGATCGCGGCCCGCACCTTCGGGCGCACGAAGCGTCCCTCCGGTGTCGCCCTCCCCGCCATGGCGCCGAGCGACGACGACGCGATGGGGGCCACGATGGCTCCGTCGAACAAGGGGCCTGGGACGGGCCGCTTTGGCGCGGATGCGTTGGCGGCGTCGGATGACATCGGCTTCGACGCGACGATGGCGCCGCGAGCCGGCGGCACGGTCCCATTCGGACAGCAGCCGCAGGTGGCTGGCGGCACGATGGGCTTCGGCGCCACGCAGATGCCCGGGAGCGGCATGGGGAGCTCGGGCGTGGCCCTGCCGGTGCCCGGTGTCCCCGCGCAGTCACCGGCCAGCTACAGCGGACAGCAGGTCGCCCAGGGCTACGGTACGGGTCAGCACGTCGCTCCGGGCAGCATGGGCGGACAGCAGGTCGTACCGGGAAGCTACGGTGGCCAGCAGGCGGTGCCGGGCAGTCTCGCGGGGGCTGTCGGTCCCCAGGGGCAGCCACTCGCCCCGGTGAGCATGTCGGGCCAACCGGGAATGCCGGGGCCGATGACGATGCCCGCCGCGGTCCCGCCCAGGTCGCGCGTGCTTCCCATCGCGGGCGCCGCCGCGCTGATTCTCGGCGCCGTGGGACTCGGCTGGTGGCTGCGCCCCGGACCGCCCATGGATCCGCCGCCCGTCATGCACGCGGGCCAGGATCACGTTCCCCCGCCACGCGCGGGTCCGCCC
>NZ_RAWQ01000421.1:0-2083 GCF_003668965.1 Corallococcus sp. AB030 | reverse complement strand
ATTACCAAGCCATTCCCATGATGAAGGAGGAGCGACTGCTTCCGCTTGTCGAGCGCTTCGCCGAACTCCTCCATCAGCACCCTGTCTTCAAAGAAGCGCTCGGTTTCATATGAGGGGATGGCTCAGGGGGCGGACAGCGATTATTTCCCCGCGTGCTGCGCCGCATCCAGCGTGTTCTTCATCAGCATCGCGATCGTCATCGGACACACGCCACCCGGCACCGGCGTGATGAACGACGCGCGCCCCGGCTTCATCCAACAACAATCTTCTCCCGCAGCAACGCCCGGACGTTCTCGATCTGTCGTGGGTCCTCAGCACTCACGAAGACGCTTCGAAGCTTTTCCTCGGGAGGTGTCATGGCGACATCCCGGACAAGCAAGCCGTCACCGCGCCACCAGACAACATCCTGGTCGCTGGCCTCGTGCATTATTTCCATGCCAGCGCGCCCAAGCTCATCCAATGACTGCTCAGACTGAACCCTGATGCTTCTCCGATGCCACCGGGGATTCTTCCGCGCGTCCCATGCGAGAGCAGCATGGTCTTCAAGGCATTTGGCCACGCTGGTGTACGCAAGGTCTTCGTCTTCGAAGATAAAGCCATCCTCACGCATTGACAGATTGATTTGCGAAATCAGGAGATTCCCACACGAAACGTGGAACCTTCCCTGGGTGTCCCGCCAACAACTAGGAGCCACGGGCTTCCCCGTGACGTCTCGTTCCCACAATCCAAGATACACAGTCGTCCCGGGTATCCAGTATTCAAGCCCCCCGAAACGAGAATGGAAATCCAGGAACTGAGAGCACTCCGAGACGCCACGCTCGACAAGCCATGCCCTCACCTGCTCAACGTCAAGGATGGGATCGTGCCGCGTGCCCTCCGAAAGAAGGGCGAACACGCGCTCCGAAAGCCCCTGATGGATTGGCGTCATTGGCGCTGCCCCGCCTCCCTGCCCGAGCATGGGCAGGGGAATCCGGAGTCTCAGCTCACTTCCCCACGCGCTGAGCCGCCTCCAGCGTGTTCTTCATCAGCATCGCGATCGTCATCGGCCCCACCCCACCCGGCACCGGCGTGATGAACGACGCGCGCTCCGCCGCGGCGGCGAACTCCACATCCCCCACCAGCTTCCCATCCGCCTTGCGGTTCATCCCCACGTCAATCACCACCGCGCCGGGCTTGATCCACGCGCCCTTCACCAGCTCCGGCACGCCCACCGCCACCACCAGGATGTCCGCCTGCGCCACCTCCGCCGGCAGGTCGCTCTTGCGGTGGCACACCGTCACCGTCGCGTCCTTCTGCAGCAGCATCAGTGCCTGCGGCTTGCCCACGATGTTGCTGCGGCCCACCACCACCGCGCGCTTGCCGGCCGGATTGCACCCGACCTCTTCCAACAGCCGCATCACGCCATAGGGCGTGCACGCCCGCGTCGCCGGCCTGCCCAGGAGCAGATTGCCCGCGTTCATCGGGTGGAAGCCGTCCGCGTCCTTCTCCGGCTTCACCGCCGCGATGATGGCGTCCGCGTCGATGTGCTTGGGCAACGGTAGCTGCACCAGGATGCCGTGCACCGCCGGATCCTCGTTCAGCTGGTGCACCAACGCCAGGAGCGCGTCCTGGGTGATGGTCTCGTCCGGGTGGTGCTCCCAGGAGTTGAAGCCCACCTCCTCGGCGGCCTTCTTCTTCCCCGTCACATAAATCTTGGACGCCGGGTCCTCACCCACGCGCACCACGGCGAGCCCCGGGGTGATGCCGCGCTCGGCCTTCAGGCGCGTCACCTCCTCCTTGATCTCCGCCCGCACGCGCGCCGCCACTGCCTTGCCGTCAATCAACTGAGCCGTCATGCGACCCACCTTATGCAAGACTGGCCCGGCACAAGGGAGCGAAGCGAAGGCATGGGCGCGGGAAAAGTTCTCGGGGCGATGTTGGGTCTCATGGCCGGCCTCCTCATTGGCGGGCCCTGGGCCATCGTGCTCGCCCTCATCCTGGGCACCGCCCTGGGCCACTACTTCGACGAACAGCACGGCGCTCCCCCGGACTTCCCTGAAATCTTCAGCGACTTCCCCTCCACCTTCGAGCCGCCTCCCAAGCC
>NZ_RAWQ01000420.1:0-2090 GCF_003668965.1 Corallococcus sp. AB030 | reverse complement strand
CGACGGCCGCGTCACCGGCCTCAAGGTGATGCGCGGCGATGAGCCCTTCGCCAGCGCCGCGCTGGCCGCCGCGCGCACGTGGCGCTTCAAGCCCGCCGTCGTGTCCGGTCAGCCGACCGCCGTCTTCCGCATCTTCAAGGTCCCGTTCCGCCTCAAGTCCTGACGCCTTCCTCCCCCTTCGGAAAGCCACAGCCATGAACTTCAATCTCAAGGAAATCTACGCGCACATGGGCGTCTTCGCCCTGGGCATCGCCTGGACACTGATCGCCTTCGCGGTCGCGTCGCTGGCGGTGTTCTTCGAGCGCCTGTTCGTCTTCTTCCGCTCGCGCGCCGCGTCCCGCCAGTTCGCGGGCCGCGCCGGTCCGCTGCTCGCGCAGCAGCAGCACGACGCGCTGGTGAAGGAGGCGGACGGCAGCAAGAGCAGCCACCTGGCGATGATGCTGGGCGGTGGCATGAAGACGTTCCTCGCCAGGTCCCGCGCTCCCGCCGGGAAGCTGGGCCCGGTGGAGCTCACGCGGCGCGACCTGGTGCGCATCAACGAGCGCATCACCGCGGACGTGCGCCGGGGCATGTCGGTGCTGGCCACGGTGGGTTCGGTGGCGCCGTTCGTCGGTCTGCTCGGCACGGTGGTGGGAATCATCGAGGCCTTCGCCGGTATCGCGAAGGAGGGCTCCGGTGGCCTGGGCGCGGTGTCCGCCGGTATCGCGGAGGCGCTCGTCGTCACGGCGCTGGGCCTGCTGGTCGCCATCCCCGCGGTGCTGATGTTCAACTTCCTGTCCACCCGCGCGGACGCGCTGCTGCTCTCCCTGGAGCAGGCCCGCAGCGAGTTCATGGACCACCTGGAGGACATGTCCGGCGACAAGCGCGCGGTGGCGGCCCACGGCGGCTCGCACGCGACGGGCTCCGACGTCGTCTCCACGCGGACCGAGGCGGGCGATGTCGGCCACGCGTAAGAGCAGCCTCACGCCGGAGATGAACGTGACGCCGCTGGTGGACGTGGTGCTCGTCCTCCTGATCATCTTCATGGTCGTCACGCCGCAGCTGGAGGCCAGCGCCGCGGTGGAGTTGCCCGCGGCGATGAACCCGGATCCGGAGAACAAGAACCTGGAGCCCACCACGGTGAGCCTGGCGTCCAACGGGTCGTTCTACCTGGACCGCAAGCAGCTGACCCGGGACGCGCTGGTGGTGGAGCTCAAGGCGCTGCACCAGGCGAAGCCGGACGCGCCCGTGGTGCTCAAGGCGGACCGGGGCGTGGCGTACGCGCAGGTGCGCGGCGTGTTCAAGGCGATGCAGGACATCGGGTTCCCAGGCATCAGTCTCCAGGTCATCGACCGGAAGAAGAACTGAAGGGGAGGCACGCGCCATGGCTTTCGACGTCGGTGGCAACAAGGGCGGCGGCGTCCGCCCCACGATGAACGTGACGCCCCTGGTGGACGTGGTGCTCGTCCTCCTCATCATCTTCATGGTCGTCACGCCGCTGATGACCAAGAACCTGTGGATGAACGTGCCCGCGAAGCCGGACAAGAAGGAGGACACCACGCCTCCTCCTCCGGACGCGAAGCCGCCGGTGGTGCTCACGGTGGACAAGGCCGGCACGCTGCGCATCAACCACGAAGAGGTTCCGCGCGACCAGGTGGTGGTCCGCCTGCAGCGCATGTTGAACGCGCGCGCGGACAAGATTGTCTTCTTCGACGCGAGCGACGCGGTGCCGTACGGAAGTGCGATGGAAGTGCTGGACCTGGCGCGGGGCGGGAACATCACCGTCGCCGTGCTGCCGGAACGACTGGCGGACTGACTCCAGGCGCCCCGCGCGCGGCTCGTGAAGCCGCGCGCGGTTCGTGACGCCGAGTTTTCCCGCCACCGCCACAGACGTCACAAACCCTTCATCCCAATGCCACGGGCGTCGCGTTGAGTGCGCGTCGCTGTCGGCAAGGAGAGCCGTGTTGTCTCGTACAAGCTTCGTGCGCGCCTGCGTGGCGTCACTCGTGCTCATCACCCTGCCTGCCTTCGCGCAGGCGCCTGGCGCGGAGTCCTCCGCGCCCGCCGCGCCTTCGCCCTCCGCCTCCCCGGGCCAGCAGCCGGCCGGAGAG
>NZ_RAWQ01000041.1:0-53353 GCF_003668965.1 Corallococcus sp. AB030 | reverse complement strand
CGCGATGAAGGTCCACGAAGAGCTTCTCGGCGCTGCACATGGGGCAGTTTCTGAGAATGGCGTCCGCGAGGTGGAGGAAGTCCACCCAGGTGGCCAGCAGGAGCGTCCCGAACTGAGCCGCCTGGAGCTTTGGCCCCGTCATGCGCAGCAGGCCCAACTCCATGTCAGTGTCGCCAACTTCCGAGGCCGCCTCCGTCAACGCGGTGGCGCTCCCAAGCGCGCCATGAAGCCACGTCACCTGCTTGGAGCCCTGGTCGAGGTAGCGCGTGAAGACGCCGGTGAGGCTGAAGCCCCAGAGGTCCGGAGGACGGGCCGCCAACTGGGTGAACGCGGCCTCGACGCGGGACAGGGAGCCCTTCACGTCTTTCGTCGCGTCGAGGACTGCCTGCCGCGTCAATGCATTGCTCCGGGCCCCGCCCCCGACAGCGCCGTCTCCCACGGCGGTCACGTCGTCACGCGGCTGCTGGCGGCGCAGGAGCCGTTGCTCAGACCCGGAGAGGACGCGGGGGAGAGCGTTCCATGCGCGCGGGGGCTCGTCGTTCGGAGCCGCCACCCAGGCGGGCGAGGAGTCCTCTCGCGGCGCATGGCTCAAGCTTCGGCCACGCCCATGCGCTTGCGGCACGGAGGCGCATCCCATGGCCATCAGCACCAGGGCCAGCAAGAGGGCATCAGCGCGCATGGTCCACCCCCAGGCCCACCGAGGCGAAGGCCCCCGGCCGCGGCGTCCCCTGCGGCGTGGGGGAGAGCAGCGTGCCGCCCATCCCCATCGCGTAGAGCTTCCCGCCCAGCAATCGCCAGCGGGCTTCGGCAGCCCCCAGAATGAGGGTCGGCTCCACCTGGAGGAAGCCCTCGTCCGCGCCCCTCCCCGCGCGCGGCACCTCCGGGACGTCCCCGGCCCATGCGGCCACCGGCAACAGCAGCCACAGCCAGACAGCCCCACTTCGCGTCATTCGCATCCACGCCCCCTGGGAGTGACACCTCCCGAGGAGAGCAAAGGACACACGTCTGACATTCAGCCCGGCACCCGCGGGCCCAGCGCTGCCACACAGGGGGAAGGTCGGCTGCGTCGAGCCAGCGACTGTTAATGCCGTGGCAGGCGCAAGGCGCCCGGTCCCGGCTCTGTCGTCGTCTCGTCCGCGCTGCGCAGCGGGCGCGGCTCCGTGCGGATGGCGTCCTGACTCCGCGACGGAAAGGCTGGGACGATGCCACCCTCGTCCTCCAGCAGATTCAGCTCCTCCATGGCCTCGCCGCCTTCAAAGAGGGCGGTCTCTACTTCCTTCACCGCATCCGCCGCGCTGTACGGCCCCAGCCGCGCGAGCTGCCCGCGCAACTCCAGTTCCAGCGCCGCCGCTGTCGGGTAGCGAGACGCCGGCTCGCGGCACAGCAGCCGGAGGAAGACGGAGCGCGGCGAGGTGGACAGCCCGAACGCGGCCTCCTTCACGTCCTTCCCGCTGAACACCATGGCGCGTTGGACGGCGTCCTCCACGAAGGGCGGCAGGTTCATGTCCATTGTCGTGGTCATGGCCGCGAGCACGCGTTGGCTCTGCTCCCGCGAGAGCCGAGGGGACTCGTCCTCCACCTTGAGATTCCCCGGGTAGTAGAGGTGTCGCCCCGTGGCGAACTCCAGCAGCACCAGCCCCAGGGAGAAGAGGTCGCTTCTCGCATCCGTCACCGCCCCCACCAGCGCCTCGGGTGAAGCGTAGATGACTTCTCCTGGAGGACGCGGCAGCGTCGTAGCGAGGCGCCCTTGCAGACTGGAGCAAGCGACGCCGAAGTCCGTCAGCACCACGCCCCCACCAGGCCGCAGGCGGATGCAACCGGGGTTGATGTCCCGGTTGACGATGCCCAGCGAGTTGCCCGCGTCGTCCGTGCGGGTGTGTGCATGCGCAAGGGCCGCCGCCACCTCCGCGCCCACGTAGAGGACGAAGGCCTCGGAGAAGTAGCGCCCGCGCAGCTGGGCGATGGTGAGGAGGGTGTCCAGGCTGAAGCCTTCCACGCACTCCATGACGGCGCCCAGGCCTCGTGCCTCTCCAAACTTCATCTCGAAGAGGCCATGGACGCGGGCGATGTTGGGGTGCTGGAGGAATTGCGCCAGCCGCACCTCCTCTTCCAGCCGCGCCCGCGCCCGCTGGAACTTCTCCGGCGCGGCCCCTTCCGGCAGGGGCACGCACTTCACGAGGACCTTCCCCCTGTAGCCGGAGGGCGTTCGGGGCCGGGCGAAGAGGACTCGCTCGCCATTGCGGCCAATGCCCAGCTCCTGGAAGAACTCGTAAGCGGTTCCCGCGTGGGAAAAGAGGACCGTGCCCCCGGCGAGCCGGGAGTCAGCACCACTGGACATGAAGGGGGGCTCCTGAATGCCCGCGCGAGGGAGCCGCGCAAAGGCAGACGGAAAGCTACCTCCGGCTGCCTCCACGCGTGAACGACGCCAGGGGTCCTCTATTTCAAATTTTCCTGCTATCCCCGGAATGGGCCCCGCAGCGACGGAAACGCAACGCGTCTTTACGTTCCGGACTCAGGGCCAGCGGTCCACGGCGTAAGCCACGTCGACACGAGAGTAGCGAACTGCCCCCGGCTTGGAATTCTTGTAAGGCTCCACGGGACCGTCCTCCCCAATGGTGAAGCACACCGGAAGCGTGCGTCCGTCTGGGAGGTGCGCTTCGGTGTAGCGGGCCAGCAGGAACGTCCCGTCTCCCGTCCACAACCGGCCGGAGAACACCGTTCCCGTGGGGAGATACTTCCTGCCCTTGAAGACAACCCCTGTCACGGGGCCATCCCTGAACACCCCTGCATCCCCAGGATCGCCCGGCTGGCTCCTGTCGATGGTAACCAGCACAGAATCGCCCTTGCTCAAATGGAGCCCGTCGGGCTTGTCCCACGTATGCATGGCGTTGCGCGCTTCCTCGGGGCACGCCCCTGATTCAGGACGCACCTGGGAGCTGCTGGGGCAGCCAAGTTGCAAGACGACGGCGGCGCTCGCCGCGGCACACTTCGCGAGGAACTCCGCCCTGGAGCTGGAGGTGGAGTCCTTCTTGGACGGGCTTGCGACGATGGGAGCATGCTTCACGGCGGAGCTTTCCTTCCGGACAGGATCAAGAGGGGGCAAAGCTACCCCAGGGGACGACGCGGCCAGCATGTCGCCCGCGTCAGGTGAGGGGCCCGCATCCTGGAGGGACATGGGCGCTGGAATGAGAGAGGCGACTCCCGCATCCCCAGACGAAGTGGGCGCGGTCGGACGCACCACAACCTCACTGGAGATTGGATGCGACGCGGGGCGCAGCCACATGAAGGCCCCCGCCACGGCCGCCACGACGAGGAGCGCCACTCCGGCATCCACGGCGCGGGCCCGCCTCACGCGGCGGGCGGGGGGCGTTTCCTCATCCGTGTTGGAGGCGGGAGCGGTAGGGGGCTTCAAGGAGGGGACGTGGACGGGAACGGTCCATTCCGGTCCCGCTTCGCCCGCGAGGGCCGCCAACTCGCGGCGCATCACCTCCGCCGTGGGGGGGCGCTGCTCGGGCTCGCGCGCGATGAAGCGCATCGCCACGTCACTGAGTCCCGCCGGCACCCGCGCGTTCAACTCCCGGGCGGACCTGGGCACCCAGCGTCCCTCCACGGCCGCCTTCGGGGAACCGCTCGCGGGCTCCGCCGTCGTCAGCACGTCGTAGAGGCAGACGCCCAGCGCGTAGACGTCATCCGTCACCTTGAACTCGTAGCGCGCGCCCCGCTCGTCTCCATGCTCCTTGAAGAAGCGCGCAGCCTCGGGCGAGCGATAGCGGCGGGTGCCGGGCGGCAGTGGGGCATCCGTCAAGTCCTCGGCGTGCGTGTAGTCGCCTGCGCTGAAATCGAGGATGGCGGGCTCACCGTCCTTGGCGCGCACCATGATGTTGGCGAGCTTCAAGTCGCGGTGGAAGACGCCGCGCCCGTGCATGTAGTCCATCGCGCCCGCGAGCTTCTCGAAGACGCGGACCACCTCCTGGGCCGTGGGGTGCATCCGTTCCACCCACTCCGCCAAGGTGTAGCCCTCCACGAAGGTGAGCAGTACGTAGAGCCATCCCGTTTGGAAGTCCGGGAAGCGACCGAACCCGTGCACACCAACAATATTGGGATGCCGGAGATGAACGAGGCATCCCAACTCACGCATGAGCCGCGCGTCAGCCTGCTCCGCGTCTCCGCTGCTCGGGCGGTGCATCGCGATCTTCATCGCGAAGTGGTGGCCGTTCATCTCGACACGATAGACGGCACCGTAGGTGCCCGCGCCCAGCAGCTTCACCACGCGCCAGCCGTGAATCATGTACCCGGGCGGGAGCTGCGCGGGGTGGTGAATGACCGTCAACATGGCCGACCTCTACAGCGCAACAGATGGAACGAGAAGAGGACGCGTGCCCGTGGCATCCACCAATTCCAAGCGGAACAACGCACCGGCATCCCAGGCAGGGTCCTCCGCCTCCACCACAACGGTGCCAACCTCTCCGGGCCCAATCCGCGGCTGCTTCATGTGAACGCCGAGCACCCGCACCGGCACACCGCCCGTTGAACGGGTGAGGCGCGCTTCCGTGGGGGTCCAGGGCGCCTTGCCGTGGTTCTTCACCTCCAAGGACACCACTGCCCATGCGGTGGCCCGAAGGCTGAAGCCGTCCATGACACGCAGAGACGACTGCATCTCCGCCTCGGGCTGCTGAGCAACCCTCCTGGCCGATACCCCTTTCTCGTCGAGAAGCCCCGCCAGCGCGAGAGCCGCGGGGCTACCCGCATCGCCGCGTGCGCGGAGCGTGGCAATCTCGGCATCCTTGGCCGCAAGCTGGGCGCGCACCTCGGACAACTCCGCCTGAAGCGCCTCGGGAGCCAGTGGACGACGAGACACCTCGACGTGGGAGTCCACCTCCGATGGGCGCGACACAAGGGCGAAGACCGCATGCTCTGGGGATGCGCCATCCGTGAACCGCACCCGGAGCATCAGCCGCTCCCCCGCGCCAGGCTCCATCGTCGGCTTCAGGTTGATGGAGCGCTCGCCCACGTCCACGAACTGGAAACGGGCGCGGCCTTCCAACTCCACGGAGTTCCGGTCCAGCGCCGAATCGAGGACGAGGGTCGTCAGGATGCCCGCCGCGACTGGGACCTCCAGGACGGGCTCACCCGGGCGGGGGAGCGCAACCCGCCTGTCCCTGCGCTCGCGGACAGGTGATGCCGACTGAGCCTGGGCCGCCGTGAAGAGAAGCAGTCCCCCAAGCACCAGGGGCAGGTTCAACGCGGAGAAGGAGAAGGGCAAGCGGGACGGCCTCCGCCCGCGAAACTACCAAACCAGAAGGAATCACAGGCCTGGAAGCTCCGCTTCCGGTCCACGCGCGCGGGGGGCGTTCCACGGACACGCGGACGTAGGTTGCCATGGCCCTCCCGTGCGCGGTGTCAGGGCGACACGAGGAGGATGCCCCCGGCGAGCGCGGGTGCCTCGTCATCGCCGATGGCGCGCACGTGGCCGTAGCCGAGCTGTCCGGAGGTGTTGAAGCCCCAGCACAGCGCCCGGCCGGAGGAGAGCACGGCGCACGTGTGCTGGCCGCCCGCGGTGACGGAGGTGGCGGGAGCGCCGCCCACGTCGATGAACGCGGTGCCGGGAGCGGAGAGGGAACGAGTGTTGGCGTATCCCAGCCGTCCCCGGGCGCCGTTGCCCCAGCACTGGAGTTGGCCGGACTCGAGCAGGGCGCAGGTGTGCTGCGCACCGGCTGCGACCTGGACGGCGCGGAGGCCCGAGCCCAACGTCACGGCGGTAAGGGGCGTGGCGTAGTCGGGGTTGCCGTTGCCCACCTGTCCGTAGGCGTTGGCGCCCCAGCAGCGCAGGGCGCCGGTGTCCAGCAGGGCGCAGGTGTGGTTCGTGCCCAGGGCCAGCTGCACGGCGGTGCCGCCCACGTCCACGTCACCCGCTGACGACGGCAACTCGGTGTCACCGACATCATCATCACGGTTGTAACCCAGTTGTCCGTAGGCGTTGGCGCCCCAGCAACGTGGGCGGCCGGAGAAGAGCAGGGCGCAGGTGTGGTCGCCGCCCGCGACCAGGTCCTGCACGGGAGCGCCGACGGGGACGTCGGTGGTGGGCGGAGGCTCGTTGTCGCCCAGCGTGTCGGTGTGGCCCAGGCCCAGCTGTCCGTGGGTGTTGTCGCCCCAGCAGCGCACGTGGCCGGAGGAGAGGAGCGCGCAGGTGTGGCGGTCGCCCGCGGTGATGCGCAGCGCGCGTGCGCCGCCCAGGTCGACGGTGCCCACGCTGGCGATGGGTTCGTCGTCGCCGATGGTGCGCGTATGGCCCAGGCCGAGCTGTCCGGAGGCATTGGCGCCCCAGCAGCGCACGCGCCCGGTGGAGAGCAGGGCGCAGGTGTGGCCCAGGCCGGTGGCCAGCTGCACGGCCTTCTCGCTGGGAGCGAGGGGCACGGGGCCCTTCGACGCGGGCGTCTCGTCGTCACCGACGTTGGCGGTGCCGGTGTAGCCGAGCCGGCCCTGCGCGCCGCTGCCGAAGCAGCGCACGGAGCCGTCGTTGAGCAGGGCGCAGGTGTGGCTGTCCCCAGCGCGGAGCTGGGCGACGTCGGTGGGGCCGCCGGCCTGCACGGGAGCGTCGGGGAACTGCTGCGCGCCCAGGCGGTAGGTGGCGGTGGTGCGGGCCCCAGCGGCGTCGGTGACCTGGAGGGACAGCCGGCCCTGGAGCGAGGGTGCGTAATGCTGGAGGACGGTGGGGTTGGCCTGGGTGGTGAAGCCCGGAGCGGGCGTCACGGGCGCGTCCGGGATGAAGTTCCACGCGTAGTCGAGCGTGCGGGCGGGTTGATCATCCGACACGGTGGCGGACCACGCGACCTCGGAGGTGCCAGCGAGGCGGGACGCGGCCAGGCCCTGGATGACGGGAGCGAAGAGGATGCGCACGGTGGTGCCCAGCGAGTCCGTGGATTGATCCGCGGGAAGGACGCGCGTCACGAACGTGGTGCTGACCGAGTGCCCCGCCGGGTTCGTGACGGTGAGCGAGTGCGTGTAGTCCGTGGGGCTGGGGATGCCGAAGGGCGGCAGGTAGCGGGCGACGAAGGCGCCGGAGGTCCCGGTGAGCGTGAACGTCCCGCTGGAGGGCACGAAGGCGCCGCCGTCGTTCGCGGCGGTGAGGGCGAAGGTGAGGGCCTCACCGGAGGTGGACTCGACGAAGAAGGTGACGGTGGCGGGCTGGCCGAAGATGAGCTCGCCGGGGAGCTGGATGCGAGGGATGCGCGGCAGGGTGATGGGCGCGCCGTCGTTGGTGGGCGCCAGCGTGATGGCCACGGACTCCCGGTCCGCGATGAGCGTCTGCGTGGTGCTGCCCTGGAAGAGGAGCGCGCTGTTTCCGTCGTAGGCCCACGCGATGAAGGTGAGGGATTGATGGCGCGGCAGGGACGGCATGGTGCCGGACCACCCGGAGGGAGACGGCACCAGGTCGAAGTTGGAGAACAGCGCGCTGTGGCTGGCCGCGTCCTCCACGTCGATGCGGATGCGCGCCACGTCCGCGAAGGTGATGCCCAGCGCGCGCCGTGTCTGGGATTGGGAGCCGACGGTGTCCGCCGTGATGTTGAACGTCACCGCGGACGTCGGCTCCAGAGGTGTGTCACCCGTGGACGACGGAGCGGTGCACGCGGCGGCGGTGCACAACAGCAGGAGCGTGAGGGCGGCGGCAGGCTTCGTCATGGCTCACACGGGAAGACGGCGAAGCGGGCGCCCGGTGTGTGCCAGGCGCCCGCGAGTGCTCAGGAACTACGGCGTGGGCGGCAGGAGCTGGACGTCGCCGAAGGGCAGCTCGTTGTCACCGATGTGGTTGGTGTTGCCGTAGCCGAGCTGACCGTAGGTGCCCCGGCCCCAGCAGCGCGCCTTGCCCGTGGAGAGCAGCGCGCAGGTGTGATTTCCGGAGGAGGCACTGATCTGGTAGGCCGTCGCGCCGTCCAGGTCCACCGCGCCGCCCGGAGTGCCCAAACTCGTGGTGTTGCCGTATCCGAGCTGTCCGTAGTTGTTGAGGCCCCAGCACCGCACGGTGCCGGTGGAGAGCAAGGCGCACGCGTGCTCCGAGCCCACGGACACCTGCAGGGCGGTGACTCCGCCGAAGTTCACCGCGGACGTGGCGTTCTGCACGCCCGGGCCAGGGAGCCTCCGGAACGTGCACCAGCCGGAGTAGTCAGCGCAGGAGGAGTAGTAATCGTAGGTGGGGCTATCTCCTCCCAGCTTGCCGTTGGTGGCGCTGCCCCAGCAGATGACGGAGCCGGAGCGAAGCAGCGCACAAGTGAAGTTGTGGCCCGCGCCGAGCTGGGCCACAAGTCCCGTGGGCTCCACCGGCGTCTGGCTGCTGGGCTTGTTGGAGAGGCCCACGGTCTGGAGGTGCGTGTAGCCGAGCTGCCCGAAGGTGTTGAGGCCCCAGCACAGCACCTTGCCGGTGGAGAGCAGTGCACAGGTGTGCTCTTCGCCTGTGACGACGTCGGTGGCGGTGTTGTCGCCCAGGTCGACGTCACCCGCGCTCCAGGGCTGCTCGTTGTCGCCGATGTTGTCCGTGTTGCCGTAGCCCAGCTGGCCCGCGTTGTTGCGTCCCCAGCAGCGGACCTTGTCGGTGGCCATCACCGCGCAGGTGTGGTCCTTGCCAGCCGCGATGCGGATGGCGGGCCCGCCCAGGTTGACATAGCCGAACTCGGTCACGGCCTCGCCGTCGCCCAGGTTCTGCGTGGTGTTGTAACCGAGCTGACCGAAGTCGTTGCGTCCCCAGCAGCGCACCAGGCCCGTGTCCAGCAGGACGCAGGAGTGGTCACCGCCCGTGGCCAGCTTGGTGGCCTTGCCCAGGATGCCCACCGGGCCCGCCAGATACGGCAGCCGCGCCTGGGTATCACCCCGGTTGTTGGTGCTTGCGTAGCCCAGCTGGCCGAAGTTGCCGTAGCCCCAGCACCGCACCGTGCCGTCATTCAGCATCGCGCAGGTGTGATTGCTGCCGCCGCGGATGGCGTTGGTGCCGTCGAGGGGCCCTTCGGCGACAGGGTTGTCCGGGAACTGATCCGGGGTGAGCTTGTACGTGAGCGTGGTGGTGCCGTTGTTGCCATCCGTGACGGCGAGCTTCAGGTCACCCTGCACGGCGGTGGTGTAGTTCTGGAGCGTGGAGGGGTTGGTGTCCCCGGTGAGCGCGGGCGCGGGGTCGAAGGTGGTGCCCGTAGCGGGCGTGAAGCTCCACGCGTAGGTGAGCGCTTCCTGGGCACCGTCGTCACTCACGTCCGCCGTGAAGATGACGTTGCTGGTCTCCCGCACGCGCAGGCCGTTGAGGCCGTTGATGACGGGGTTGAAGAGCACGGCGACGGAGGTGTCGATGACACCGTTGGAGGTCTCCGGGGGCTTCACCTTCGTGGTGAAGGTGGTGCTGATGGAGTGGCCCGCGGGGTTGGTCACCGTGACGGTATGGTTGAAGACCGTCTCTGAAGACACCGTGGGCGGCGTGTACTGGGAGACGAAGGCGCCCGCGGTGTTCTGCAGCGTGATGGCTCCGTTGAGGGGCGAGAAGCTGCCACTTCCAGCGACGGCGGAGGTGATGGCGTAGCGAAGCGCCTCGCCGTTGGTGGCCTCCACCGCGAAGGTGATGTTGCCCGACTGCGAAGAGGCGAAGGCGCTGGGGATGCTGATTTTGCGGATGCGCGGCAGGGAGATGACCGCGTTGTTGTTGGCCGGGGCCAGCGGGATGGTGACGGTCTCGAAGTCGAGGTTCAGCGTGGCGTCGAGCGAGCCGGAGAACAGAAGATTCCCGGAGGCATCGAGCGCGCGGGCGAAGAACGTGAGGGCCTTGGCCTTGGGGAGGAAGGGGAGCTTCCCGGTCCACGCCCCGGCGGAGGTGAAGAGGTCGAAGTTCTTGAAGATGACGAGGCCACCAGCGCCCTGCTCGGAGACATCGACGCGGATGCTCTTCACGTCGCTGTAGGAGAAGGCCTGGGCGGAGACGCGACCCTTCACGGCCTGGCTGAAGAGGTCCTGAGCGCCAATGGAGACGGTGACCTGGGACTGCGTCTGGTCGGCGGGCGCGGA
The DNA here is from genome assembly GCF_003668965.1 of Corallococcus sp. AB030. Lineage (NCBI taxonomy): Bacteria > Pseudomonadati > Myxococcota > Myxococcia > Myxococcales > Myxococcaceae > Corallococcus > Corallococcus sp. AB030. The sequence goes on along the minus strand of NZ_RAWQ01000041.1, from coordinate 43,318 downwards.
GGGCTCGGGTGTACTGGAGCCAGCACTACACGCGGCGATCCACGGCGAAGACAGGGACAGCAAGAGCGCGCCCAACATGCCGCGCGAACGGAACCAACGAGGGGATGACCTCTGCACGGAAGACTCCTGAAGGCGAAGGGAATGACAGGCGAAAACAGGCGGGCGCCCGGTCCTGAGGGCGCCCGCGAGGGAGACGGCGACTACGGCGCGGGAGGCAGGAGCTGGATGTCGCCCGCGGCGGAGGGCTGCTCGTTGTCACCGATGTGATTGGTGTTGCCGTAGCCGAGCTGACCGGAGTTGCCCTGGCCCCAGCACCGCGCCTTGCCCGTGGAGAGCAGCGCGCAGGTGTAGTTTCCGGAGGAGGAGGCCGCCACCTGGTACGCGGTGGCTCCGTCCAGGTCCACGGCCGGGCCCGGCGTGTTGCGCGCCGTCGTGGTCCCGTAGCCCGTCTGTCCGAAGTTCGCCTGCCCCCAGCACCGCACGCTGCCCGTGGAGAGCAGGGCGCAGGTGTGGCTCACGCCCGCGGTGACCTGCAGGGCGCCGGTGCCCAGGTCGATGCTGCCGGAATCCTTGAACAGGAAGTTGCCGCCGGCCTGCCCGGTGCCCAACTGGCCCAGGCCATTGGCGCCCCAGCACCGCAGGGTGCCCGTCTTCAGCAGGGCGCAGGTGTGGTTGTTGCCCAGGGCGAGCTGTGCAATCGGACCGCTCGGTTCGACCGCGGTCTGGCTGCCCGGCACCTCGTTGTCGCCGATGTTGCTGGCGTGGGCGTAGCCGAGCTGGCCCTCCAGGTTGTAGCCCCAGCAGAGCATCTTGTCGTTGGAGAGCAGCGCGCAGGTGTGGTTGGAGCCCGCGACGACATCCGTGGCCGTGACGCCACCCAGGTCGACGTCACCCGCGCTCCAGGGCTGCTCGTCGTCACCGATGCTGTTGACGTGGCCGTAGCCCAGCTGTCCGTACTGGTTGCGGCCCCAGCAGCGCACCTTGCCCGTGGCCATCACCGCGCAGGAGTGCGTCTCGCCCACGGTGATGCGCGTGGCCGGGCCGCCCAGGTTCACGTAGCCGAAGCTGGCCACCGGCTCGCCATCACCCAGGTTGGCCGTGTTGTTGTAACCGAGCTGCCCGTAGTTGTTCAGGCCCCAGCAGCGCACCAGGCCCGTGTCCATCAGCGCGCACGAGTGGTTGCCACCCATCGCGATCTTCGTGGCCTTGCCGAGCAGCTTCACCTCGCCAGCCGTGTACGGAAGCTCGTTGTCACCGATGCTCTGGGTGTTCTCGTAGCCCAGTTGACCAAAGGCCCCGTAGCCCCAGCACCGCACCGAGCCGTTGTTGAAGAGGGTGCACGTGTGGTCCCGGCCGTTGCGGATGCTGTTGATACCGTCCAGCGGGCCCTCGGCGACAGGGTTGTCCGGGAACTGATCCGGGGTGAGCTTGTAGGTGAGCGTGGTGGTGCCGTTGTTGCCGTCTGTCACGGCGAGCTTCAGGTCACCCTGCACGGCGGTGGTGTAGTTCTGGAGCGTGGAGGGGTTGGTGTCCCCGGTGAACGCGGGCGCGGGGTCGAAGGTGGTGCCCGTAGCGGGCGTGAAGCTCCACGCGTAGGTGAGCGCTTCCTGGGCACCGTCGTCACTCACGTCCGCCGTGAAGATGACGTTCTGCGTGTCGCGCACCCGCAGGCCGTTGAGGCCGTTGATGACGGGGTTGAAGAGCACGGCGACGGACGTGTCGATGACGCCGTTGGACGTCTCCGGGGGCTTCACCTTCGTGGTGAAGGTGGTGCTGATGGAGTGGCCCGCGGGGTTGGTCACCGTGACGGTGTGGTTGAAGACCGTCTCTGAAGACACCGTCGGCGGCGTGTACTGGGAGACGAAGGCGCCCGCGGTGTTCTGCAGCGTGATGGCTCCGTTGAGGGGCGAGAAGCTGCCACTTCCGGTGACGGCGGAGGTGATGGCGTAGCGCAGCACTTCGCCATTCGTTGCTTCCACCGCGAAGGTGATGTTGCCCGACTGCGAAGAGGCGAAGGCACTGGGGATGCTGATCTTTCGGATGCGAGGGAGGGAGATGACGGCGTTGTTGTTGGCCGGAGCCAGCGGAATGGTGACGGTCTCGAAGTCGAGGTTCAGCGTGGCGTCGAGGGTGCCGGAGAAGAGGAGATTCCCCGAGGCATCGAGTGCACGGGCGGAGAAGGTGAGGGCCTTGGCCTTGGGCAGGAAGGGGAGCTTCCCGGTCCACGCTCCGGCGGAGGTGAAGAGGTCGAAGTTCTTGAAGATGACGAGGCCGTTGGTGCCCTGCTCGGAGACATCGACGCGGATGCTCTTCACGTCGCTGTAGGCGAAGGCCTGGGCGGAGACGCGACCCTTCACGGCCTGGCTGAAGAGGTCCTGAGCGCCAATGGAGACGGTGACCTGGGACTGCGTCTGGTCGGCGGGCGCGGAGGGCTCCGGCGCGCTCGAGCCGGAGCTACACGCGGCAATCCACGGGGAAGACAGGGACAGCAAGAGCGCGCCCAACATGCCGCGCGACCGGAACCAACGAGGGGACGTTCGCTTCACTCGACACTCCTTGGGGAGACAAAGACAGTCAGGAAAAGAGTCAATGGCTTGCAGCGGGCACGCGCCGGCCTCACGTGACCGGGCCGGAGCCCGGAGACACGCTTCCCGTGCCGCGCTCGGAGCGAGCACGGCCGGGGGACGTCATGGAAAATGGAGGGAATGGACAGGCCTACGCCGACCCGGGGGGACCTCCCGGCCCTCGGCGTATGTCTGGACTACAGCTGGAAACGCAAATCACAGTGCCAGCGGGTGAAAATGCTGTCACGCCTTTTATTGGTTCCTGTGAAAGTCTGTCAATGTCTGGGTTTGCGCTGACTGGCGGGTGGAATGCGTGTCAGTCGCGGTGGACCCTCGGGTGACAGGATTTGTCATCCCCCCCTCGGCGCCCCACCTGGAGGAACGCGCCGGCCGGGTGACGCAGTGGGTTGCTGAGTGAGAGGAATCAAGCAACTCACGGAAGCTTCGCCAAACACCAGAATGCTTTGCGGCTCGCACGAAGTCCGGAAAAGACAGTCATGGCCGCCATTCGGTACCCCGCTGGTCCCGGGGGACTCGGGTGACCCGAGTCCCAGGGACCCGGTGCGGACACGAACTCACACCGGTTGGTGGCCGTCGTCGTCGTCCTCGAGGTCGTCTCCCGGGGCCTCCTCGTCCGGACTGGCCAGCTCATCCAGGTCCTCCACGGGCAAGGGCTCGTCATTCAGGTCCGGCGTCACGTCGTCACCCCCAAGGAACGGCGGTGGACCCTCCGAGACGGTGGCCTCGGACGCCATCGCGGCCTCCTCCGCGGTCAGCTCCTCCGGGTGCAGCCCTCCCTCCAGCAGCTCCGCCTGGTTGCGCCGGCCGGTGGCCTCCCGGGCCGCCTCCGCCACCTCCTCCGCCGCGGACTGCCGCCCGTACGCGGGCGCATGCTCCCGCAGCCACTCCCGCAGCACGGAAGCCAGCTCCGCCGCCGTGCCGAAGCGGTCCGCCGGGGCCTGGCGCAGCGCCCGCACCACCACCGCGCGCAGCCCCTCCGGCACGTCGCGGGCCATGAGCTCCACCTCCCCAGGCCCCACCAGCGCCATCCGCGCCGCCACCTCCGTCAGGGGCATCCACGTGGGGCCCTGGGCCTGCACCAGAGGCAGGTCCGGCGGGGGCGGAGGCGCCGTGTCCCCCTGCGCCAGCGGGTGCGTCCCCGTCAGCACCTCCAGCAGCACCAGCCCCAGCGAGAACAGGTCGCTGCGCGCGTCCAGGGGCTCGCGCCGCAGCGCCTCCGGTGAGGCATACGCCACGTCCCCCTTCACCAGCGGGCGGCTGGTGATCTCCCGCCCCGGCAGCGTGGAGAACGCGGCGGTGAAGTTCGTGAGCTTCACCTCGCCATGGACGCCCAGGCGCAGGTTCCGGGGGCTCACGTCCCGGTGCACGATGCCCAGCGGCCGGTTCCACTCATCCCGCAGCGTGTGCGCGTGATGCAGCGCCTCCGCCACCTCGGAGACCACCCACGCACCGAAGGCCGGGGACATGGGCTTGCGCCGCATGGCCACCAGGTTGAGCACCGTGTCCAGCGACCGGCCCTCCACGTACTCCATCACCACGTGCGGAACGCCCCGGTACGCCTTCAGGTGGTAGACCTTGGCGATGCCCGGATGGTTGAGCCGGAACGTCAGCTCCACCTCCTCCACCAGCCGCCGCCGCTCCACGAAGCCGGACGGGTTGCGCAGCCGTTTGATCACCACCGGGCCACCCATCCCTCCCCGGTAGCGCCGCCGCGCCAGCATCAGCAGCTCTCCGGTGGAGCGCACCTCCAGCTTGCGCACGAACTCGAAGGCCGTGCCTCCCACCGTGAACAGCACGCGCGGGCGGCGGGGCATGCCGGGGTTCTCCTCCGTCGTCGTATCGGGCGTCTTCATGGCCTGCCTTCCAACCTCCCAGGTGGAGCGGAAATCGCTCAACCCCGCAGGTAGCACAAACCCTGTCGCCGTCAAACGTCCAGGGTTGGATTGGAGCCATGGAACTCCTGGGGTTCACCCGTCCCGGCGCAATCCCAGACGCCGGAGCCACCGCTCCCACCGCCGCCGCCACGCCAGCCGCCGGGCCACCCACCAGGGCATGGGCGGGGGCAGGGGCGCGGCCAGCCCCAGCGTCGGTCCGGGCGGAGGCGGCACGGACGGCGTGGGCGCGCTGGAGTGGGGCGCGGCGCCGGGGATGCGCCGCTCCTGCGAGCGGGTCCAGCGTCGCAGCTCGCGGGCCTCCTCGTTGCCGTCGAAGTACGTGTCGGACTCCTCCGTGACGGCGTCGTGGGGCGGCGGTGTGTTGAACAGCGGCGTGTCCCAGCTGTCCGGAGCGCGCTCCAGCGCCGCGCTCAGGTCGGCGTAGAGATCCGCGCCCATCTGGTAGCGCTCGCTGGCCTCCAGTCGCAGCAGCCGCCCACAGATGTCATCGAGGGCGCGGGGCACGCGCGCGTTGAGCGAACGCGCGGTTCGCCCCTTGATGGCCTGGATTCCTCCCAGCAGCGCCGCGGCCGGCAGGTCCGGGGGATAGGGGAAGTCCCCGGTGAGCACCTGGAAGAGCGTGAGCCCCAGCGAATAGAGGTCATCCGTGGGCTGGTAGTCGTAGCGGGCCATGCCCAGGGGGTTGCTCAGCCAGTAGCGCAGGAGCTCCGGGCTGCGGTAGCTGGGCGTGCCCGGCGGCGGCCGCCCGTCGGTGATGACCGGGGCGCAGGCGTGGTCGCTGGCGCCGAAGTCCACCAGCACCGGCCGCTCGTCCGACGCGCGCACGATGATGTTGCTGCCCTTGATGTCGCGGTGGCGCACGCCCGCGCGGTGGATGAAGTCCAGCGTCAGCGCCAGCTCCGCGAACAGCCGCGCCACCTGCCGCGCCGTGGGCTTCGCCTCCATCGCCCAGTCGGACAGCGTGGGACCCTCCACGTAGTCCATGACCAGGAACAGGTAGCCCGTGCGCGGGTGCGGCCAGCGGTGGTAGCCGCGCAACGCCACCACGTTGGGATGGGTCATGCGGTGCAGCACGCTCACCTCCTTGAGCGTGCGCGCGTCCACCTGCGAACCCTCCTCGGAGTCCTGCGGCCCCTGGAGCGCGAACTTCAGCGCCACCTGGAACCCCCCGGTCTCCGCCAGGAACACGGTGCCGAAGCCCCCCGTGGCCAGGCGCTTCAACAGCCGGAAGCTGCCCACCACCTCCTGGGGCTGAAGGAGCAGCGGATGTCCTCCCTCCAGGCTCATGGGGTGGCGCCTCCTACGTGGAAGGAAAGCCCGGATGCTTCGGGACGTGGGGGGTTGAATCCCAGAGGGAGGACGTGGCTGAGAGGATGCATTCGCGCAAGGATGGAAGTGACCTCAAGGGTCCATAGCATGGCGCACGCCCCTTGGGGTAGTGTTGCTGCCGTGTCAGGTAGGATGCCGGACACCTGACTTCATGGGAGACACGGTCCGGCCAGGGGTGGTGAGCGGCAATGAACGAGGAGCTGGCCATCACGGTGGGCACCGCGGCGCGACAGGCCCGCGAGCGGCAGGGCATGACCCAGGGCGACGTCGCCAGCCAGGTGGGCATCGCCATGGAGGTCTACAGCCGCATGGAGCGCGGGCGCGTGCTGCCCAGCTCCACCACCTTGCGCCGGTTGTGCATGGTGTTGCGCATCCGCTCGGACACGCTGCTGGGGTTGGACGGGCCGTCGCCCCCGGACGAGGCGCTCACGCTGGCCCTGGCGGACCGCGAGGAGGATCCCCCCTCCCTGCGCCGGCTGGTGCGCGCCTTGCGGCCCCTGGATGAAGAGGGGTTGAAGGCCATGGGCCTCATCATCCAGGGCGCGCTCGCGCTGCGGGAACGCTGACCGACAGGCCCCCGAAAACTTGCGCCCCTGGGGAGAGATGCAAGGTTTTGCGCGTGCCTGCCCCGGTGAATGAAAAGCTGAACACGGTGTTTGGAGCCGCCGCCCGAGACGCGCGGCTGCGCTTGGGACTCACGCAGGCGGACGTGGCGGAGCGCGTGGGCATCGCCATGGAGGTCTACAGCCGCATGGAGCGCGGCCGCATGCTGCCCCGCGCCCAGACCCTGCGGAGGCTGTGCGACGTGCTGTCCGTGTCCGCGGACGCGCTGCTGGGCGTGGGGGCCGGCACCTCCCCGGTGCCGCCCCGGGCCTCGCCAGGTCAGGAGGACTCACTGGAGCTGCGCCGCCTGGTGCGCACGCTGCGCGACCTGGAGCCCCGCCAGCTCAAGGCCGTGGCCCGCGTGGTGCGCACGGTGGTGTCCGTCATGCCCCCGAAGACGGCGCCCGGGTCTTCGCCCACTCCCACGCCCCGGAAGAAGCCGCGGGCCGCCCGCAAGCGCCGCGCGGGTTAGCGAGGCGGCAAGAGCAGACAAATCCTCTCGGGCTGCAACAGGATGGCTGCCCGCTCGTCCTCCTGACCCGGGGCCGGGCCTTCGGGTGGGGCCCTCTCCCCAATGGCAGACAAGTGGGGTAGCACGGGAGCTACGCCATGCTTCCTCCCCCGACGCCCTCGGATGAGCCGCGGCGACTCCAGGCGCTGCGCTCGCTGTGTCTGTTGGACACGCCCGCTCACGAGCGCTTCGACCGCATCGTGCGCGCCGCGGCGCACCTGTTCCGCGTGCCCATTTCGCTCGTCTCGCTGGTGGACGAGAACCGCCAGTGGTTCAAGGCCCGCATCGGCCTGGACGGCACGGAGACGCCGCGCGAGCTGTCCTTCTGCGCCCACGCCATCCTCTCGCCCTCCACCTTCATCGTGCCGGACGCGCTGAAGGACCCGCGCTTCCACGACAACCCGTTCGTGCTGGGCGCTCCCTTTGTCCGCTTCTACGCGGGCCACCCCCTGCGCGCTACGGACGGCAGCCGCGTGGGCACGCTGTGCCTCATCGACTCGCAGCCCCGGGACTTCTCGGACGCGGACCGCACCGCGCTCGCGGACATGGCCGCCTGGGCGGAAGGAGAGCTCAACGCCCTGGACGAGCGCGAGGCCCGCGCGGCGCTGGAGCAGCAGGAGCGCTTCTTCGAAGTCTCCGTGGACATGCTCTGCATCGCCGCCATGGACGGCACCTTCCTGCGCCTGTCCCGCGCCTGGAGCCGCACCCTGGGCTTCTCCGACGCGGAGCTCTACAGCACGTCCCTGGTGGACCTGGCGCTGGAGGAGGACCGCGCAGACACCTCGCGGCACCTGTCCCGCGCCCGGGAGGGCATCCCCGTCCTCCAGTTCGAGCACCGCGCCCGCTGCCGCGACGGCACCTGGCGCTGGCTGCAGTGGAACGCCGTGCCGGACCCGGAGGAGGGGCTGCTCTACGCCGTCGCCCGCGACGTCACCCAGGCCCGCACGCTGGAGGAGGAGCGCCAGCGCGTGGAGCGGATGAAGAACGAGTTCATCGCCACCGTGAGCCATGAGCTGCGCACGCCGCTCACCTCCATCCGCGGCTCGCTGGGGCTGCTCAGCGGCGGCATCCTCGGCCCGCTGGACGCGCAGGTGGCGCAGATGGTGGGCATTGCCCACAAGAACAGCGAACGGCTGCTGCGCCTCATCAACGACATCCTGGACCTGGAGAAGATGGAGTCCGGCCGGCTGGACCTGAACCTGGCGCCCACGGAGGTCGCGCCGCTGCTCGCCCAGGCGCTCCAGGCCCACCAGGGCTACGCGGACGAATACGGCGTGCGCCTGGAGGCCGTGGTGGACCTCCCCCACGCCCGCGCCCGCGTGGACGAGGACCGCTTCATCCAGGTGCTGGCGAACCTCCTCTCCAACGCCATCAAGTTCTCCCCCCAGGGCGAGCGCGTCACCCTGTTCCTCACCCGCGAGGACGGCGTCCTGCGCGTGGGCGTGCAGGACCACGGCCCCGGCATCCCGGAGGCCTTCCAGTCCCGCGTCTTCCAGAAGTTCGCCCAGGCGGACGCGTCCGACACCCGCAAGCGCCCCGGCACCGGCCTGGGGCTGAGCATCGCCCACGGGCTGGTGGCCCGCATGGGAGGCACCCTGCGCTTCAGCACCTCCCCCAGCGAGGGCACCCGCTTCTCCTTCGACCTGCCGGAGTGCGAACCCGGGCCCGACGTCGCCTGACGGACATCCACTTCCCCCCCGCTTCCGTACCGCGATCCAAACCCTTTTCCCTGGAGCACCCCCTCCCATGGCGAAAATCGAGAAGGTCCTGCTCGTGGACGATGAGGATGACATCCGCACCATCGGGCAGCTGAGCCTGAGCCGTGTGGGGGGGTGGAAGACGGTGCTCGCGTCCTCTGGCGCGGAGGCCCTGGAGAAGGCGGGCCAGGAGGGCCCCGACCTCATCCTCCTGGACGTGATGATGCCCGGCATGGACGGGCCTACGACGTTCGGCCGGTTGCGCGCCCAGCCCGCCACCGCGAACACGCCCATCATCTTCATGACCGCCAAGGTCCAGAAGCAGGAGGTGGCGCGCTACCTGGAGCTGGGCGCGGTGGGCGTCATCGGCAAGCCGTTCGACCCCATGACCCTGCCGCAGGAAATCCGCCGCCTGGTGCCTTGATGGAACCCCGCCTGTCCAAACGCTCCGCCGCGCTGGCCGCTGGCGCCCTGGTGTTGCTGTGTGCCCTGTTCGTCCTGGGCCGCCCGGGCTCCACCGCCGACCACGACCACTACCGCACCCAGCTGCGGCAGCTGCGCGTGGCCACGTCGGAGCTGGAACAGGACGTGCTGCGCCAGCGCGTGGGCATGGCGCAGTTGCACGGCTCCTCCGACCGGGACTTCGACGCGCTGGCCGCCCGCGCCCGCCAGCTGCGCACGGCGCCCGGTTTCCTCCCCGCGGAGGGCATGCGCTCGCTCAACGCGTCCCTGGACACGTACCTGCGCGTGCTGGAGGGCTCGCGCGTCCTGCTGGCGGCGGCCCGCGAGAAGGACCAGCAGCTCGCCGCCCTGCGTGAGGCCTTCCCCGGCGTCGTCGCCGCCACCGCCGCCGCGCTGCCTCCGGGTTCGCCTCGCGCGCACGTGGAGGCGATGGACGTGGACGTGCTGCTCGCCTCGCGCGCTCCGGGAGAGGCGTCGGGGGTCCGCGTGGAGGCCTCACTCGCGCGTCTGGCCCGGGCGCGGGAGAAGCAGCCGCTGCCCGCCCCCGCCCTCGCCGCGCTGGACGCCCTGGAGGCCCGCACGCGGGAGTTGATGGCGCTCCAGCGCGCCACGGACGCGTCCTACCAGGCGCTGCTGGACCACGGCGCCACCGGTGAGTCCGAGCGCCTCATCACCACCTACCTCCAGCTCCAGGAGCAGTCCCAGGCCCGCGCGGAGCGCACGCGCATCGTCCTCTTCGGCGTGTGCCTGCTGCTCGTGGGCTACGTGCTCGTCGTGCTGGTGCGGCTGGCGCGGGCGTCCGCGGCGCTGGGGGAGCTCAACCGGGGGCTGGAGGCGCGCGTGGCGGAGCGCACCCAGGCCCTGTCCGCCGCGAGCGCGGAGGCGCGGGCCAGCGACGCGCGCAAGGCCGCCATCCTGGAGGCGTCGCCGGACGGCATCGTGGTGCTGGACGAGTCCGGCCGCGTCGCGGAGTTCAACCCCTCCGCGGCGACCCACTTCCGCCTGCCGTCCGCGCGAGCGGTGGGGGCGGATTTCATGTCGCTGGCGCTGCCCGCGACGCTGCCGGCCTCGCAGCGGGAAGCCGTCCACGCCGCGCTCCTCCAGGAGGACGGCGCGGCTCGGCTGGAATCACCGTGCCTGCGCGCGGACGGCGACGTGTTCCCCGCGGAGCTCACCTTCGCGCGCGTGCACGCGGACGGCCCGCCGCGCACCACCGTCTTCGTGCGCGACCTCACGGAGCGCAAGGCCGTGGAGCGGATGAAGAACGAGTTCGTCTCCACCGTGAGCCACGAGCTGCGCACGCCGCTCACCTCCATCCGCGGCTCGCTGGGCCTGCTGGAGAACGGCATCGTGGGGGAGCTGCCCTCGCAGGCGCTGGACATGGTGCGCATCGCGCGCACGAACACCGAACGGCTCATCCGCCTCATCAACGACATCCTGGACCTGGAGAAGATGGAGTCCGGGATGCTGGAGCTGAAGCTCCAGCCGCAGGCGGCGCAGGAGCTGGTGGAGGCCACGCTCGCGGGCGTGCAGGGCATGGCGGAGACGGCGCACGTCACCCTGCGCTCGGACGTGGAGGGCGGGCCGCAGGTGAAGGGCGACCGCGACCGGCTCATCCAGGTGCTCACCAACCTGGTCTCCAACGCCATCAAGTTCTCCCCGCAGGGCGCCTCCGTGGTGGTGGCGGCTGGCTTCACGGTGGACGGCCAGGTGCGCTTCAGCGTCACGGACCAGGGCTCCGGCATCCCGGAGGACAATCTTCCCCGCCTCTTCGGCCGCTTCCAGCAGCTGGACGCGTCCGACACCCGCTCCAAGGGCGGCACCGGCCTGGGGCTGGCCATCTCGCAGGCCATCGTGGAGCAGCACGGCGGCCGCATCGAGGTGTCGAGTCCCCCGGGCCAGGGCGCCACCTTCCACTTCACCCTGGAGGCCCTGCGCGCTCCCTCCGTCGCGCCGCTGCCCCGGGACGAGTCGCGCCACAACGTGCTCATCGTCACCGCGGACACGGAGCTGTCCGCCCTGCTGCGCGGCCTGCTGTCGCACGAAGGCTACCGGGTGGTGCGCTCCGCCTCGCTCGCGGAGGCCGTGCAGGCGGTGGAGCACGCGCTGCCGGACGCGCTGCTGGTGGACACGCGGATGCCGGACGGCGCCGTGCTGGACTGGGTGCGCCGCCTGAGGGAACAGCCGCGCACGCGCGACCTGCCCGTGCTGGCCCTGTCCGGGCGCTCGCAGCCGGGGGCGAAGGACGCGGGCACGGCGCTGCTGGTGGACTGGCTGCCCACGCCGGTGGATGAAACCCGGTTGCTGAAGACACTGCGCTACGCCATGCGCCAGCCAGGCCAGGCGCGCGTGCTGGTGGTGGATGACGACGCCACCACGCGCCGGGTGCTGTGCGCGCAGTTCGAACGGCTGGGCGCGCTGTGCATCGAAGCGGCGGACGGAGAGAGCGCGGTGGCGCTCGCGCGTGACACGCCCCCGGACCTCATCGTGCTGGACGTGGGGCTGCCGCGGCTGGACGGCTTCGAGGTGGTGGACATCCTGCGCCAGGGCAAGGGCCGCGCCACGCCGCTCATCGTCTTCACCGGCCGCGAGCTGTCTCGCACCGACCAGCGCCAGCTCACCCTGGGCATCACCCGTCACCTGACGAAGGCCCGCGCTTCCGAGGAGGAGCTGGTGGCCTCCGTGCGGGAGCTGCTCAACGGACTGCTGGCCCGCCGCGACGCCGCGGCCGAGCCCCGAAAGGCGATGCCATGAGCACCGCGCGCAACGACAAGACGCTGCTCTTCCTGGAGGACGACCGCGACCTCCAGGCCCTGGTCTGCACCTTCCTGCGGGACAGGGGCTACCAGGTGACCCCCGCGCGCACCGCCGCCGAAGCGCGCGAGGTGCTCCAATCCAAGCCGGTGGACGCCGCCATCGTGGACGGCCTGCTGCCGGGCATGACGGGCGCGGACTTCATCCGGGAGCTGCGCAAGACGAAGCCGGACCTGCCGGTGCTCTTCGCGTCCGCCTTCTGGAAGGACCTGAAGAGCCACGAACTGCTCACGCGCCAGCTGGGCGTGGCGCGCGTGGTGCACAAGCCCTACCGGCCGGAGGAGCTGGCGGTGTGGCTGGAGCAGCTCTTCGCGGTGGCACAGCCGCCGCCCCCGCCGCGGGAGTCCCTGGACGCGGAGGACGCGGAGCCCGTGGACGACTTCGCGGCCAGCCTGGCGCGCTTGAGCGCGGACTACGGCGCGAAGCTGCCGGAGCGGCTGGCCATGCTCCAGGCCCTGCTCGGCAAGGGGCGCCACGGCGACGCGGAGGCCATGGAAGAGGCCTACAGCGTCGTGCACAAGCTGCACGGCACCGCGGGCAGCTACGGCTTCCGCGACGTGAGCATCGCGGCGGGCGCGCTGGAGGACGTGCTCCGGCCGGTGAAGACCGGGGGCACGCTGGACTGGGCCCAGGTGGACGCGGGCTTCCGCGCGCTGGAGGACCGGGTGTCGCTGCCGGTGCTGACCCCGGAGCCGGAGTCCGAGGAGGCCGTCGTCGCCGCCATGGGCACGCTGCTCGTGGTGGACGAGGACGCGGGCGTGCTCGCGGACGCGAAGCGGATGGGCAAGCGTGAAGGGGTGCGCGTGGTGACGGCCGCCACGCCCCTGGAGGCCTGCGCCGCGGTGGAGCGGCAGTGGGTGGACGGGGCGCTCTTGCACATGGGCGCGGCGGGGCTCTCCACCGCGAGCGCGCTGCGCGCGATGGAGGGACACCAGTCCCTGCCGCTGGCCTTCTCCAGCACGGGCGGAGGACTGCAGGAGCGAGTGCGCGCGGCGCACGCGGGCGCGTCGCTGTTCCTGCCCCGGCCCTTCACCCAGCAGGACTTCGCCACCGCGGCGGAGCGGCTGGTGGCCACGCGCCGGCTGGAGCGCTCGAAGGTGATGGTGGTGGATGACGACCCGGAGGCGGTGCGCGCCCTCTCCCAGGCGCTGGTGAGCGACGCCGTGGAGGTCGTGGGGCTGGAGAACGCCTACGGCCTGCTGGACGCGCTCGCGCAGCACCGCCCGGACCTGCTGCTCCTGGACGTGCAGATGCCCGGGCCCAGTGGGTTCGATTTGTGCCGCATCCTGCGCCTGACGCCGGAGTGGCAGGATCTGCCCATCCTGCTCATCACCGCGCAGGTGGGGCTGGAGTTCCGGCTGGCCGCGTTCCAGGCCGGTGCGGATGACTACCTGGCCAAGCCCGTGCTGAAGGAGGAGCTGCGCGCCCGCGTGCACGCGCGGCTGGAGCGGGCACGGCTGTCGCGCGAGCGCACGGAGCGAGACGCGCTCACGGGACTGATGCTGCGCCGTCCCTTCGTGGAGGCGGTGGCGACGCGGCTGTCGGAGGCGCGCCGGAGCGACCGGCCGCTCGCGCTGTGCTTCCTGGACGTGGACCACTTCAAGAAGGTGAACGACCAGTACGGCCACCTCGCGGGGGACCGCGTGCTGATGCGTCTGGGAAGGCTGCTGGGCGCGCGCTTCCGCCGCGAGGACCTGCGCGCCCGCTGGGGCGGCGAGGAGTTCGTCGTCGCGCTGCTGGGTGAGACGCCGGAGAGCGCGAAGGAGATCCTCTCCCGCACCGCCGAGGAGCTGTCGGCGATGACCTTCGAAGGCGACGCGGGGGAGACCTTCCACGTCACCTTCAGCGCGGGGCTCGCGGTGGCGCCCAGGGACGGCACCACCCTGGACGAGCTGCTGCGCGCCGCGGACGCCCGGCTCTACCGGGCGAAGGAGAACGGCCGCAACCGCATCGAAACGGAGTGACGCCCGCGCGTCACGGCTCCGCCAGCACCAGCAGTCCGCGCGACAGGTCCACGACGTACACGTGCCCGTCGCCCGGCACGCGCATGCCGATGGCCCCCTGGTAGAGGCTGTCGGTGCTGCGCGGGTGTGCCTCCTGGAAGGAGTCGAAGGCGGCCACCTCCTTCGGGTGCTCGGGGTCGGCCACGTCGAAGACGCGCACGCCCTCGTGGTACCAGGCCACGTAGAGCCGCGTGCCCACCAGCACCATGTTGTGGATGGACGTCTGCGGGCGCTTGCGCACCTCCGCGATGAGGCGGATTTTCGCCGGGTCGGTGACGTCCAGCACGCGCAGGTGCGCGCCAGGGCGCTCGCCACCCTCGAAGGCGATGGTGCGCCCGTTGATGGTGCCCACCGCGTTCGCGTGGCTGTACTGGCCGGAGAAGGCATACATGCCCAGCACGGGCGTCACGTCCGTGCGGGTGACATCCACGACGACGTAGCCCGTGGTCGAGTGGTTGATGTAGAGCCGCCCCTTGTAGGCGAACGCGTCGTGCGGGTAGGCGCCTGGCTCGTGGGGCACGGTGATGCGGCTGACCAGAGAGGGCTCCAGCGGCCGGAACACGTCGAACACGAACGTCGTGCCGCTGGGGGACGGGGACATGGCGTACAGCCGGTCGCCGTCCACGAACACGGTGTGCACGTTGATGGCGCCGCCGGGCAGCGCGCGCACGTACCGGGGATCCGCCGGGTTCGTGATGTCGTAGATGATGACGCCGGAGTCGCCGCTGGCGACGTAGAGCGCGTCTCCCTTGGCCCAGACGCCGTTCCAGTAGTTGTCGTTGGGCAGGCTCAGGCGGGTGACGAGGACGGGGTGGGCCGGGTCGCTCACGTTGATGACGCTCAGGCCGCCGGGCTCCTCCTTGCCGCGCGGCAGGGACACCACGTAGGCGTGGCCCTTCGTGACGTAGACGTCCACGGGGTCGCCCACCGGAACGGCGGTCTCGGAGACGAGGCGCATGGGCTGGGCGCCGGTGTCCGCTTCATGGGCCAGGTTCATCCGCCGGGCGTCGAAGGTGCCGGAGTAATCCGGTACGCCATCGGTGCAGCGCACGAAGCAGCCGGTGATGCGGCCGGGCTCCGGAACGCGGCAGCCCGCGAGCGCGTACCGCTGCTGCTTGTTGGCGGAGGTGATGTACTCGCCGGTGACGAAGAACCCCTCGGGGCCCACCTGGTTTCGCACCAGGGGCTTGCCCAGGAAGCTGGGGGTGGTGTCCAGGCGGAAGCCCGTGCCGAACGCGCTCACGGAGGTGTAGCGGAAGACGGCCTGGTAGACGCCGGAAGGCTCCACGGCGCGCACCGCGTCCAGGTCACAGCCCGTGAGGGGGAAGCTGGCCGGGTCGGTGCAGTTCGCGCGAGGGGACGCGTAGCTCGAGTCCATGCAGGGCTCGTTGGGGACCACGTCGATGTAGTCGGTGAGCTCGACGAGCGGCTTCGGATCCGACGGTCCCGGTCCGGGAGGGTTGGAGTCGCTACAGCCGGAAAGGGACAGGGCGCAGGCGAAGAGGCCCGTGCCCAGGAGGCGAATAGAGGACGTCATGGGGTGCAGGCTCCTGCGCGGGGCTTCGCGGTCCACGGCCGACGCGAAGCCTCGGGGAGTCTAGCCCATGGCCCGTAGCGGATGCGCGAGCCCTCCCTGAGGCGCTAGAAGCCCGTCATGCACCCACGCCGCCCGGACATCGACGCCGCGCTCACCGACCTGCGCAACCGCTTGCCCGGGGGGAAGATTGTCGACCACTGGCACAGCGAGCCCCCCTGGCCCACGCCGGAACAGCTGCGCCTGCGCGACGCATGGTTCGACAGCCTGGCGGAGGCGCTGGAAATGGCGCTGACACGGCAGGACTTCGTGCCCATCGTCATCCCCGAAGCGCGGAGTCCCCCGGACTGGGAGTTCATTCTCGCCCACGCGCTGGCGCGTCACAGCGGACCGGTGGCGTCCTACCCGCACTTCTCGGAGACCCGGCGGAAGGAGGGGGAGCCGGTCATCACGCTCGGCACTGCCTTCGACGAGTTGGTCATCTTCCAGGGCCCCCTGGAGCTTCACGGCCATGTCGACCTCCGGGGCACCGTCGTCGTGCTGGGAGACCTCATCATCCATGGGGCCCTGATGGATGGGGACCCGGCGGACTCGGGGCTCGTGGTCATTGGCAACGAACGGGTGTGCGCGCTGTCCGCGGGCGCGGATCACGTCGTGACCGGGGACATGGATGCGGAGCTGCTGGTGCCGTCCGGCTCGGAGGGCTCGCTGGCCGTTGGCGGAGAGGTCCGTGTCCGGCTGCGGCTGAAGAACTCCACGGCCGGTGAAGAGGAGCGGCGCTGGCTGGAGCCCGTGCCGTCCGACGAAGTCCTCGAGGACGGCTGGACCCTGTGCCGGGAGGTGGGCAGCGGCCGGACGAAGGTGCGGCCCCCTCCGTAGGAGGCCGGATAGGCTCGCGCGCACGTCATGGCCCTCACGCGTCTGGACATCGCAGGCTACCGCTCCGTGCGTCAGCTCCACCTGGAGCTGGGGCCGGTGACCGTGGTGGTGGGCCCCAACGGCAGCGGCAAGACGAACCTGTACCGCGCGCTGTACCTGCTCGCGGCGGCGGCGGAAGGCCGGCTCGCGCGCACGCTGGCGGACGAGGGCGGCACCTCGAGCGTGATGTGGGCCGGCCCCCGTGACCCCAAGAAGCCGGCGCGCATGCGCGTGACGGTGGACCTGGACGACCTCACCTACGAATTGCAGTGCGGCGTGGTGCCCACGTCGCCACCCCAGACGATGTTCACCCTGGATCCGGAGGTGAAGGAGGAGCACCTCTGGGCGCACTCCGGAGGCCGGCATCTGGTGTTGATGGAGCGCAAGGACCGCACGGCCTTCCTTCGCGACGCGGACGGGAAGCGCGTCACGTTCCCCGCGGAGCTGTGGGGCTCGGAGTCGGTGATGGATCAGCTCGCCGAACCGCACCGTTTCCCCAGACTGGGCGAAGTCCAACGCACGTTGAGCGCGTGGCGCTTCTACCACCACTTCCGCACGGACCCGGACGCGCTGCCCCGGCACCCGCAGGTGGGAGTGCGCACGCCGGTGCTCGCGTCGGACGGGCGCGACCTCGCGGCGGCGCTTCAGACCCTCTGGGAGATTGGCGATGACCGCGCCCTGGAGCAGGGCATCGACGACGCCTTTCCCGGCTCCAGGCTGGAGGTGCGAGCGGAGGACGGACGCTTCAGCCTCTTCCTGCACATGCCCGGCCTGTCGAGGCCCATGTCCGCGCCGGAGCTGTCGGACGGGACGCTGCGCTACCTGTGTCTGCTGGCGGCGCTGCTCAGTCCCAGACCGCCGCCGTTCCTCGCGTTGAACGAACCGGAGACCAGCCTGCACCCGGACCTGCTGGAGCCCCTGGGCCGGCTCATCGTGCGAGCCTCCGAGTACAGCCAGGTCTGGGTGACGACGCACGCGGAAGCCCTGGCGACCGTCATCGCGGACAAGACCGGCACCTCGCCCGTGCACCTGGAGAAGCAGCAGGGCGCGACGACGGTGAAGCGGAACGGAAACGACGAATGACCCCCGGCCTCTACCTCACGCACAAGCCCGTGGGCGCCACCAGCTTCGCCACCGTCCGTGCCTTCCAGGAGGAAGCGCAGACGACGAGGCCCGGCCGCCGCACGGCGCTGTGCCACGGCGGCACGTTGGATCCGTTCGCGGAAGGGCTGCTGCTGATGCTGGTGGGCCCGGCCACGCACCTCTTCGAACACCTGCACGCGGCGCCCAAGGTCTACGAGGCCCGCGTGGAGTGGGGCACGGAGATGGACACCGGAGACCTGCACGGCCGCCCCGTGCACCAGGGGGACGCGACCGCGCTCACCCCCGAGCAACTCGAAGCAGCACTGCGCCCGTTCCTCGGCTGGACGGATCAAATCCCGCCCGCCACCAGCGCGAAGAAGCTCGGCGGTGAGCCCGCCTACCGCAAGGCCCACCGGGGCGAAGCCGTGGAGCTGCCTCCCTCGCGCGTGTACCTGCACACCGCGCGCTGGCTTTCGCACGACCTGCCCAAGGCCAGCACGTTGGAACTCACCTGCCGTGGTGGCTACTACGTCCGCTCCCTGGCCCAAGACCTGGGACGCGCACTCGGCTGCGGCGCGCACCTCTCCACGCTGAAGCGCACGGCCATCGGTCCGTGGAAGGACCCCGGCCCCGGCGCTCGCATCGAACGGCACGGCCGCGACCTGCTCCCCTGGACGCCCTCGCGAGCACTCACGGACCAGGACGTGGGAGCCCTGCGCCAGGGCCAGTCCATCGCCACCACACCACTCCAGCCCCCGGACTGGCTCCTGCCACCGGGTTACCCGGAGCCCACGGGCCCGGTGCGCGGCTTCCACCAGGGGAAGTTGACCTTCCTGCTCACCCCGAGGGACGGAGCCCTCTGGCCCGAGACAGAGCTGCGCGGCGGCGTCTAGAACGGGCGCCCCATGGCGCCACCCGACCTGAAGACCGTGGAGCTCACCCCGGAGCTCTGGCCCGACCTCGAGAAGCTCTTCGGCCCCAACGGCGCCTGTGGCGGCTGCTGGTGCATGTACTGGCGCATCCCGGAGGGCGAGCGCTACGACGACGTGCGAGGCCCTGAAGCAAAGCGCCGCTTCAAGGCCCTGGTCGCGAGCGGAGAGGCGAAGGGCGTCCTCGCCTACGCGGACGGCGCACCGGTGGGCTGGGCCACCTTCGGCCCGCGCCGTTCCTTCTCGCGCCTGGACCGAGCCCCCAGCTTCACGTGCGATGACGCGGACACCGTCACCTCCGTGCCCTGCTTCTTCATCCACCGGAACTGGCGCAACCAGGGCGTGGCCACCGCGCTGCTCGCCGCAGTGGAGGCCGCGGTGCGTCGCGAAGGCGCCGCCACCCTCGAAGGCTATCCGGTGAAACCACCCAAGGGCTCAGCGCGTATCAGCAACGGAATGGCCTACACGGGCACGCTCCCGTTCTTCCTCAAGCGGGGCTACGTCCACGTCGCGGACCGTCCCGCCGGCAAGCAGCGCGTGCGCAAGGCGCTCAAGCCCTCGCGCCGGAAGTGATGCCTTTCGTCACCACCCCGGGGCGGGGGGGATGGTGACAGTCATCACCGCTGGTGACTGTTGTCACCACCCCGGCTCTCGCGTCATCGCAGCGTAACCCCATGGAATCCTTCAGGGTGTGCTGGCCCGGGGAGCTGGCACGGCGCGCGCAATAGGTCCCGGCATGACTGCTTCCGCAACGGAAGCCGCTCCCACCGGAGATCAAAAATGACCATCGCCAAGTCCGCTTCCACCGCCGTCGCCACCGCCCTCAACAGCAAGCCGGCCCTCGGCAACAAGGAGCTCGCGGTCCTGCGTGGCAGCTCGTCCCCGGCGAAGCAGGCGGCGGAGATGAAGGCCACCCTCAACAACATGAAGTCGCAGATGGCGGGCCTGAAGTCGCAGCTCCACGACCTGCAGTCCCGCCACGCGCACCTGGGTGACCGCTTCTCCGCGCAGGGCCACGGCTGCGTGGGCCCGCGTGACAACTGGCAGCCCAAGGACCTGGGCGCCATGGTGGAGATGAACAAGCTGAACAAGACCTCTGGCTCCATCGGCGCGGAGCAGTTCGCGGACAGCATCGAGGCCGCGGTCGGTGACCTGGACGGCCAGGCCGCCTCCGGTGAGTACCGCGCCGTCGCGGACTGGGCCGCCAACAACCGCGAGCGCCTCACCCCGGAAGCCCGCCAGGTGATGGACATCTACAGCAAGTACGCGGCGGTCTCCCAGGCGCGCGGCGAGTCCGGCATCCCCCAGGGCGACTTCAAGAAGATGCTCGCGGAGATGCGCGACGTGGGTGACGCCAGCGCGAAGAAGGCGCTCGCCAACCTGGACAGCAAGAGCCACGGCGGCACGGTGTCCGGCCAGGATATGGCCCGCGCCATCAAGACGGGCACCGCGGACCACGACGGCCAGGCCGGCGGCGCGGAGCTGAAGGAGTTCGAGAAGTGGGCCTCCAAGAACGAGAGCCGCCTGTCCCCGGAGGCCAAGGAGGTCCTGGACGTCTACCGCAAGCACACCCAGGCGGCGCAGGCCCAGGGCCGCACCGGTCTCACCGACAAGGAGACCGCCGCCATGAACAAGGAGCTGAGCAAGGTGGGCGCCGGTGACGTGAGCGCCCGCAAGGCCACGGAGGCGCTCGACAAGCAGAGCGGCCCCATCTCCGGCGAGGACCTCACCAAGGCCATCAAGGACGGCATCTCCGACACGGACGGCCACTCCTCCACCTCCGAGCTGAAGGAGTTCGAGAAGTGGGCCGCCAAGAACGAGAGCCGCCTCACGCCCGAGGCCAAGGAGGTCCTGAAGACCTACCAGCAGGCCGCGAAGAAGGCCGGCCCGGAGGGCATGACGCAGAAGGAGGCGGACGCCATGTTCAAGAAGATGGATGGCTTCAAGACCTTCCACGACAGCTCCATGCGCGACGCGCTGGAGGGCCTGGACGCCAAGAAGGGCAAGATCTCCGGCAACGACCTGACCGCCGCCATCGAGAAGGGCGCGGGCGACCTGGACGGCAACGCGGCCGGCACCGAGTTCACCGACACGATGAAGTGGGCGCGCCAGAACTACGACCGCCTCACGCCGGAGGCGAAGAAGGTGGTGGACACCTACGAGAAGTACGCCACCCGCTCGCAGGCCCAGGGCTCCACGGGCATCGACCAGAAGGACTTCAAGAAGATGATCAACGAGATGAAGTTCGTCAGCAACCCGCGCCCCACGCGCCCCGTGTTCTACGCGGCCTGATGTGAAGCCGGGGGGAGCGAAGTCGAAGTAGGGGGGATTGGAAGTCAGAGGGGTCCCGGACCTTCGGGGGAGGGTCCGGGGCCCTTCTTTTTTCTACAGGCGCGTCAGTGCTTCTTCGCCTTGGCGATGGTGGCGTGCGCTTCCTTCACCACGTTCTCCACGGTGAAGCCGAACTTCTGCTGCAGCGCCTTGATGGGGGCGGAAGCGCCGAAGCTGCGCATGCCGATGATGCTGCCGGTGTGTCCCGTCCAGCGCTCCCAGCCGAACGCCGCGCCCTTCTCCACCGCGACGCGAGCCTTCACGCCCGGGGGCAGCACGCTGTCCTGGTACTCCTGGGGCTGCTGCTCGAACAGCTCCCACGAAGGCATGCTCACCACGCGGGCCTTCACGCCCTCGGCCTTGAGCTTCTCCGCGGCCTCCACCACCAGCGCCACCTCCGTGCCCGTGCCGATGAGGATGACGTCCGGCGAGCCGCCCTCCGCCTCCAGCAGCGTGTACGCGCCCTTGGCCGTGCCGGAAGCGGGAGCGAACTTCGTGCGGTCCAGCGTGGGCACCGGCTGGCGCGACAGCACGAGCACCACCGGGTGGTGCTTCTGCTGCGCGATGTAGCGCCACGCCTCGGCCACCTCGTTGGCGTCGCCGGGGCGCAGCACCACGTTGCCCGGCACCGCGCGCAGGGACATCAGCTGCTCCACCGGCTGGTGCGTGGGGCCGTCCTCGCCCAGGCCGATGGAGTCGTGCGTGAAGATGTGGATGGACGGAATCTCCATCAGGGACGACAGGCGCATGGAGGGGCGCTCGTAGTCACTGAAGATGAGGAACGTGGCGCCGTAGCCGCGCACGTGGCTCAGGTTGAGACCGTTGACGATGGAGCCCATCGCGTGCTCGCGAACACCGAAGTGGATGTTGCGGCCCGAGTACTCGCCCGGCTTGATGGACGTGGACGCGGAGATGTACGTCTTCGTGGACGGGTTCAGGTCCGCGGAGCCGCCGACGAGCCACGGGTAGTTCTTCGCCAGCGCGTTGAGCACCTTGCCGCCGGACTCACGGGTGGCCATGCCCTTCGCGTCCGCGGGGAACACGGGCAGCTCCTTGTCCCAGCCCTCGGGCAGCTCGCGCTTGAGCAGCGCCTCCAGCTCACGAGCCAGCTCCGGGTGCTGCTTGCGGTAGTCCGCGACGGACTTCTCCCACGCGTCATGCAGCGCCTTGCCGCGAGCGCCCATGCGCTCCTGGAAGCGCTCGCGCACGCCGTCGGGCACCAGGAACTGCGCGTCCTCGGGCCAGCCGTAGGCCTTCTTGGTGGCCTTGATTTCGTCAGCGCCCAGGGGCTCGCCGTGAGCGCTGGCGGAGCCCTGCTTCTTGGGCGAGCCGAAGCCGATGAACGAGTTGACGATGATGAGCGTGGGCTTGCCGCGCTCGTCCTTGAAGGACTTGTAGGCCTTGGACAGCGCGTCCAGGTCGTTGGCGTCGGTGACCTTGAGCACGCGCCAGCCGTAGCCCTCGAAGCGGCGGCCCACGTCTTCGGTGAAGGCCAGGTCGGTGCTTCCGTCGATGGAGATGTGGTTGCTGTCGTAGATCCAGCACAGGTTGGGCAGCTGGAGGTGGCCCGCGAGCGAAGCGGCCTCGGACGCCACGCCCTCCATCATGTCGCCGTCGCCGCAGAGGGCGTAGACGTCATGGGTGAACAGGTCGAAGCCGGGCTTGTTGAAGTGGGCGCCCAGCCACTTGCTGGCGATGGCCATGCCCACGCTGTTGGAGACGCCCGCGCCCAGGGGGCCGGTGGTGGTCTCCACGCCGGTGGTCCAGTGGTACTCCGGGTGGCCGGGCGTGGCGGAGTCCAGCTGGCGGAAGTTGCGGATGTCGTCCAGGGACACGGCGGGGACGTCGGTGACCTTGGCGTCCTTCACGCGCTTCACGCCGGCCAGGTGCAGCAGGCTGTAGAGCAGCATGGACGCGTGGCCATTGGACAGGATGAAGCGGTCGCGGTCCGGCCAGTTGGGCTGGGCCGGGTCGTAACGCAGCTCCTGTTGCCACAGCTGGTAGGCCACGGGAGCCAGCGCCATGGGCGCGCCCGGGTGGCCAGAGTGGGCCTTCTCCACCGCGTCCATGGACAGCGTGCGGATGGTGTTGATTGCCTGGGTATCGATTTTCTCGGTCGTCATGCGGCCTCCCGCGCAGGACTGCGTCGCGGGCGCACCATGCCGTAACTGGAGCCGCCGCGCCGCACCAAACGCGCCCGTCCGTCGGCAGTCACACCGACGGCCGGGCAGGGGGCCGGGGCTCTTTTTCCGGGAATGCGCTACGGGACGCGACCGCTCTGGACGAACGCCGCGACCACTGCATCGGTGAAGGCCCGGGCGCAATGGCCTTCCGGGTCCAGGTCGGGGTCCAGGATGGTGAGCTCCAGGCCCACCGCCTGGGGGCTCGCGAGCAATGACGCCAGCAGCGCGGTCAACTCCTCCAGGCGCATCCCGTCCGGATTGGGAGAATCCACGGCGGGCATGACGCTCAGGTCCAGCACGTCCGCGTCCACGTGGATCCAGAACCCCGTGAGCCCTCGGGCCTCCAGCCGGAAGCGGGCCTCGTCGCCCACGGACTTCGCGCCGCGCTCACGGATGACGGTGAGCGGCAGTGAAGCAATGCGGGAGGTGTCGAACTCGTGCACCGCGGCTTCGGCGGTGTCCTCGGCGGTGCGGGACAGGCCCAGGTGCACGACGTCCTCTTCGCGCAGGTAGGGCTTGAGGCCCTCCAGGTCGCACAGGGCATCGGGGCCATGTCCGGTGGCCAGCGCCAGGTCCAGCCCCGCCGCGGTGAACCAGCCCGCCATGCGGGCGCGGTCCTTCACGTAGGAGAAGTCATCATGCGCGTCGATGAACGCCAGCCCATGCGTCCCGGCCCGCCGCAGCGCGAGCGATGAGCCCACGAGCACGCTGCAATCCCCACCCAGCAGCAGCACGAACCGTCCCCCGGCCCGCAGTGCGCCGACGCGGTCCGCGAGCGCCACGCTGTAGCGGCCCAGCGCCGCGCCGTTGCGAAAGCCGATGTCCGGCTCCGCCTCCGGTGAGTACGCAGGTGGCGTCACGACGCCCGCGTCCTCCGCGCCCAACCGCGCCACGATGCCCTGCGCGCGCAGGACCCGGGGCAGTCGGTACACGCCCGGAATCGCGCCCGGGGAAGCGGGCCGCAGGCCCAGGTTGGACGGCGCATCCAGGACGCTGATGGGCAGGAACATGGGGAAGAGATACCGCCGTCGCGGCCTGCTCGCCTGGATTCAGCAAGGGGAGCAGGTCCAGAAGGGCATTCAGATCGCGTCGAACCGCTCGGTGAACATCGTGGGCTGCGTGAGCACCTCGAGCGAGACAGTGAACGTCACCTCGGTCTCCTTGTCGGGGGCCTTGCTCCAATTGACAGAGGGGAGCACCCGGAAAAGCCCTTTGTAATCGGCACCGGCTTTCGAAGCGTTGAACCAGATGGGCATCACCACGGACACCGACCGGGTTCCTCGTCCAAGGGGAAGGCGCGCATCGACACCTGCGGAAATGCGCCAGCTGTTCGCGAACTCGTTGAAGTACCCGGCATACAGTCCAAATCGCACCTTCGTGGGGAAGTCAGGTGCGCCGAGAGGCGTCTCATTACACACCTCCGCGGGTGCGTTGGGAGCATCGTCGGAGACCACGGTGCCGGACGGGACACACCAGCGCGCCTTGTCCTGTGCTTCGGCGGTCCGACTCACCGTGAGGATGCCCTCTACGGGCATGACGCGTCGGCCGGCGCCCAACAGCCACGAGCCCGTCGCACCCGACGACCAGGCGAATGCGTGATCGCTGACCAGCTTCAGGGCTGTGGACTCGCCACCCAGGTACTTCACCGTCGCGTCACCGAACCGGGCGCCGACGTTCAGTTGCTTGCGCGGATATCGCGCGACCAACCAGGGATTTGCCTTGAAGAACTCAGTGAACTTCGTCTTGCCAGCTGAGCACATGTTCTGCCGGCCTACGCTGGCGACGTCGATCTCGACGGGCTTGTCGCCGAACGCCGTCGCCGAGCAGTACCCCCGGGCTTCGGGCGCCGCGGTCGGGTCGAAACACGGCTTCAGGCAGACGTCGAGCGCCTCTGCCTTCACCTGGATGAGTTCTTCGTCCGTGATCGTGCCGGCTCGATGGTTGGCCTCCGCATGTTCCACCGCCTCTCGCTTGGTGTCGCAGAAGCGGTCGGAGGTGAGGGGGGAGGATTGCTCCTTCAGCCATTCGCGGAACTCGGCCTGGACTTGCTTTGAGCGGATCTCACAGAACTTCTTGTCGTCGTCCGTCCGCTGCGCTCCGGCGCGACACATCCTCGAGCATTCTTCGTAGGCGACTTGATGAACCGGCTGAAGGAGCGTGGCACCCTCGCCCTCGTCGCCGATCTCCATGTCGCGGACGGTCAGTGATGCGCCGGCCGCCCACTCGCCCGCATCACCAAGGTCACCATCTGCAACCGACAGGAGGGATGCGACACCCTTGGACGTCTTGGCCGTGAACTCCAGCCGGGGTATCCAGTCAACCGGGCTGTCCTTGCGCGCGAAGAGCCATCCGGGAGCGACCAGGAACTCGGCATCGCCACTCGAGCTTGCCTTCAGCTCGAGCCGCGGCGGCGCGAAGTGCGACTCGGAATCCTTCGGGTCGCTTCCGGCGGATGCCGTCGCCGAGACCAGGACGCCCAAGGCCAGTGCAATGGAGGGAAGGAACGTTCGCATCAGCAGACCTCGAAGTTGAAGACCAGGCCGGGCCGCTCACCCTCGAGCTCCTCGCGTGCACACTCATGCCCGTTCTCGAGGTTCTTCGCGGTGAGCGTGAACTTGTCGTCTCCGAGGCCAGCGTTGATCTGGAAGTAGTGAGCGCCAGCCTTCAAGGACGGCAGGATGTGTGGCGCTCCGCGACGGACGGTCACGCCAGTCTCGACCATCTCGTCGGGACCCGGACGCCGCCGGAACACGCGTCCCCTCGTGCTTCCCTCTCCCGTCGGCATCGAGAGCTCTACGCGGCGTGTCGTGGCGACGTTGAGCGCGGTGAGCTGAGGCTTGTCAGCTGTCGCCGTAAGCTCCTTCGTCGTCAGTGCTACTCCCTGCGTGCCGACTTCCGCCTTTGCACTCTTCTTGCGCAAACCCGAACGCTTGCGCGCCTTCGGCGAATTCGCCATGTGCCCCTCCTTCGAAACATCCAAGTTCAGTGCGTGTCAGGCGGAGCCAAGAAGCCCGACGGCGGCCTGACAGGACCCGCTGTTGAGCAAGTCACATGCCGCCTGCGCGCCGGGGCAAGGCCGCGAGGCATTGGACGAACCCGGCCATCCGCCCGGCCAAGGTGGACGAATTCGTCCACCTTGAGGGCCGCGCTACGACCCCAAGGCCATTGTCTGCCCATGAGTGGACGCAAAGGCACGCCCATTGCTTAGCTGGTGGCAGCCGGTGCTGGATGAAGGCTGTGTTCACAAACCAGGGGTGGGTCCGATGTCCGAAGCCAGGCGAGACGTGGACGAGCAGACGCAATTGGATGCGCAAGAACAGTTCAAGCGCGAGAACTTGAGGGCTGTCTACCGGCAGTTGTTCGTGAACCCAGCGCTCCCAAGACCTCCTGCTCCTCCTGAAGAGCAACCCGGTGAACGCGTGCGCGCACGGATTTGCGAACTCGCGGAAACCGCGATCGGGACGATGGGCCGTGCTGGCTCAGCGCAAGGGGTGCCGCGCCAAGAAGCCGATGCATTCCTGAACGTTCTCCATGCGCGTACGAGCCAGGAGGCACCCGCTAGTTATGCACTGAGTAACGAGCAGTGGAGAGCGCTGGTGCGCGCGTTCACTGAACCCGCATACGCCTCACTGCGACAGATCCAGGGCATCAGCGAAGTACCGTTCAATCGCCCGGATCAGTATGGTGAATTGAAGGTTGGGCCCCGCGAGCTGGAGCGGTTGTACTCCTGGCTGTTTGATCCTCGTGACGAACACCAAGCCCACAACTACCTTCATGCGTTGAAGAAGGCTGCCGTTCGTAAGGATGATCAGGGGATTGTGATCGTGTTGGAGCTGTTGTTCAACGATAGAGGCTTCACAGGGATGGATTGGCCGGTGACCAGCTTCAGCGGCGTGGGGGTCGGGGGGATTGTTTCGTTGGACATCGACTCTGAGTTGCTGGGTCGGATCATGAAGTTCTTGGGAGATGAAGACCTGAGCGCGCTGGAACCCTATGCGGGGGGCGCGGTTTGTGTGCTTCCGCCTGATGAGTCCAAACAGTTTGCTGCGTGCTACTGAGCCCATGGGCCCCAGCGACCTCGAATACGCCATCACGCTCGAAGCGCTGCCCAAGGACCTCCAGTCCTTCGCGAAGGAGCTCCCCTTCCACCTGGGCCTGACCGCCCACCCCGAAGGAGGCTGGGACGACTACAGCGCCCTGGCCCCCTTCCAGCGCCTGCCGCTCTACGCGTCAGAGCGCCTGGGCCAGGGCCTCGCCCCAGAGCTCCAGTCCCGCTACCTCCGCGCCCACCACCGCGGAGGCTTCTTCGGGCTCCTCATCGACCGGCTCGACGACGGTCAGGTCCCACCGCGCTCGGAGTGGCCCCGCCTCCGCCAGGCCCTGTTCGACCAGTGGCTGCAATCCTTGACGGAGGCGACCGGAAACGAAGTCCTCGCGACCGAGGCCATCAAGGTGGCCCTGGAGGACTGGGCCGAGGCCGTGGCCAACGAGAAGGCCCTGCTGTCCCGCCGCAGGCTGTCCATGACCCAGTACGCCTGCCTCGTGAGCCAGAAGGTGTCCTGGCTGGGAACCAGCGCCTTCTGCCTCCTGCTCGCCCACGGCGACCCCGCGCGGTTGCCCGCGTTCCGCCGCGCCTTCGACCTGCTCCTGCTCAGCTCCCAATGCCTCGACGACGCTCTCGATGCGGACGAGGACGCCCGGCTCCACGGCATCGGCTTCCCTGCGGCCCTGGGCCATCCACCCCGAGGCCTGCTCCGGACCGCGCCCGGAGTGGCCCGGCTCGGGGCGGCCGTGGCGCGCGAGGGCGGCTTCCACGAATTGGGCGCCTGGCTTGCGGACCGTGCACGTTCCCTGGATGAATCCCATTCCGGGAAGTCGTCATTCCAGGCGGAGATGAGCGCTCTCGCCTTGATGGCGGCCGTGACACAGCTCTATGGGGGGCCCACCGTCACGAGCCCATGAATCCGCTGGGGCAAGGAGCCCGGGGCCATGACGTCTGGCGTGACGCGCAGCCGGTGGTGGACCGTCCTCCTCCTCGCCATCCTGGGCGTGGGGCTGAGCGCGGGAGTGGCATGGCAGGTGTCGACCACGCTCGGCACCCCCTTCGCCTCGCTGCTGGTGGACCCCTACGGAGCCTTCTCCTCCGTCTACCTGCCCACGTGGAGCGAGGGCCGCCGGATGCCCTTGCGCCACCCGGACCTCCTCGTGGCCTGCGAGGGAGCCCCACTGGACGGCGACGTCGCGAAGTCAGGCCTGCCCGGAACGCAGCTGCGCGCCTGCGTCCAGGAGGCGGAGCGCCAGGGCCGCTCCCACGTGGCGCTGACGTTCCTCCGGCGCGGAGGTGAACGCCTCACCTTGAACCAACCCCTGCGCCACTTCGGTGCGGAAGAAGGCCTGTTCCTGTTCGGGGTCTACGCCCTGGTGGGAGGCTTCCTGCTGTGGTCCGGACTGCTGGTGTTGTTGCTCGCGGGTCGGAGGGACGGAGCGTTGGCCTACGGCGTGCTGTGCATCTCCAGCCATGTCTTCCTGCTCACGCTGTTCGACTACCACACGCGAGCCACCTTCATGCCGCTCTTCATCCTGTCGCGCCTGGGGACGGCGGTGGGCAGCGTGTGGCTGGGTTACGCCTTCCCGGAGCGGCCCGTGCGCTTGCGTCGCTTCTGGCTGACCGCGCTGTGGCTGCTGGCGGTGGCGGCCGTGCTCGCGGCGGCGTGGCTGCTCATTGCTCCAGGTCTGGGCCTGGACACGGCCCGGGTTCGGCACTGGGTGGACGTCGCGTCCCAGGGCTCGCTGCTGGTCTGCGGTGTGGCCATTCTCGTCCGGCTCCGAGGCAGCACGGGACGCGCGCGGGCGGAGCTGCTCGCGGCGGCGTGGGGGCTCGCCGCGCTCCCGGTCGTGCTCGCGGTGATTGTGTTCTCCGGCCGGGGCTTCTACCTGGTGGTGCCCTGCTTCATCGCGCTGCTGCCGCTGTCCATCGGCTACGGCCTCATCCGGCACAACGTGCTGGCGGTGACCGCGGTGCTCACGCGGCGCCTGCTGGCCATTCCCCTCGTGCTGGCGGGACTGCTCGCGGCCTCCTTCGCCTGGCTCGCGACGCGGCGGTTCCTGGATGTCTCCACGGTGTCGCAGGCACTGCCGCTCCTGGTCGCATTCGCCACGTTCATGGCCCTGGTCTTGCTCGGCAGACCGCTCGTGGTCCGACTCTTCTTCCCCGCCACCCTCCAGTTCCGTCCCACTGTCGAACAGCTCAGCGACGAGCTGTCCGCCCCGCGTGAGCCCGGTGCCCTCAGGGACACGCTGGAGCGCGTCGTGCGGCGCTGGTTGCCCACGGGGCAGGTCCAGGTCCTCGACCTGGGAGAAGGGTCGAAGGTGGAGCACCTCCCCGAGGATTCGCTGACCACCCTCCAAGCGGGCGAGCACCTGTGGACGCAGGAGGGCCCCTGGCACCGGAGGCTGCTCGTCCCCATGCGCTCGTCCGGAGAGCTGCGGGGCGTGTTGCTGCTGGCCCCCAAGCATCAGGCCGCGCTCTACACGAACGCGGACCTGGAGCTGCTCCACACCATCGCCAGCCTGGGCGGCGTGGCGTTGCACAATGCCCAGGTCCTCCAGGAGCTCGACGTGCTCCGCCAGGCGCAGGTGGGCGCGGCGCACGAGGAGAAGCGGCTCGCCCTCGCGGTGCTGAGCGCGGAGATCTCCCACGAGATTGCCTATCCGCTGAACTTCTTCCGCCACCTGCTCCGCCAGGGCGGTCAGGCCCAGCCGCTGGAAGCCGAGGACGTCGACATCGGCCGGGAGGAGATTGAGCGGCTGGAGCGCATGCTCGGGTCCCTGCGTCGGCTGTCGCTGCCGCCTCCGCGCGTGGAGCCGGTGGCGGTGCTGCCCCGAGCCCGCCGTGCCCTGGACCTCATCCGGGACCAGGTCCAGGCAAGGCGCATCGCCGTCACCGTGGAGGTCCCCGAGTCGCTTCAATTGCTCGCGGAGCCAGATGCCATGGTGCAGCTCTTCGCCAACCTCCTGCGCAACGCCGTCCAGGCGGCAGGGGAGGGTGGACAGATGGGAGTGCGAGCCTGGGAGGAGGGCCCGGAGCAACTCCTGGAGGTCTGGGACTCGGGCCCGGGCATTCCAGAGGCAGCGAAGGACACGCTGTTCGACCCCTGGGTGACGACGCGCAAGGAAGGGCTGGGCCTGGGCCTGTCCGTCACGCAGCGCATTGTACGCCGCTTCGGCTGGAGCATCGCCGTCCACCGCGAGCAGGGGCGCACCTGCTTCCGTATCCACGCCCGCCGCCTCGCGGACCACCGTTCGCTGGAGAGTGCATGAAGATCCTCATCATCGACGACCAGCGCAGCGCACGGCGGGTCCTCACGACGGTGCTGTCGTCCATGGCGGGCCTGGAGTTCCGGGAGGCAGCCAGCCTCGACGAAGCGCGAAGGTGTCTCTCCGAGGAGTCCATCGACGTGGCGTTGGTGGACATCCGCTTGAGCGCGGACTCGCGCAATCGCGACGGGCTCATCCTCATCGAGGAGATCCGCAAGCGCACGAACGCGGTCCCCATCGTCGTCACCGTCTCCAACGAGATGGCGGAAATCCGCACCGCGATGCGCCTGGGCGCCTACGACTATGTCCTCAAGGACGAGCTGTGCGAGGAACTCATCGTCCCCATCCTCGAAGGGTTGCGGGACCGGAGGAAGTTGGAGCAGGAGGTGCAGGTCCTCCGCGCGCGTGAAGGCGCCCAACGGCTGCCAGGGATGGTGGGAAGCTCCGCCGCGCACCAGCGCCTGCTGTCCCTGGTGCGTCGCGTGGCGCTTTCAGACCGCCCCGTCCTCGTCCTTGGCCCCACGGGCGCCGGAAAGGAAGGCGTGGTCCGAGCTCTCCACTCCCTGGGGCCCAGGCCAGACGCACCGCTCCTGGAGATCAACTGTGGCGCCATCCCCGAGCAGCTCATGGAATCACAGCTCTTCGGCCACGAACGGGGAGCCTTCACCGGAGCGGAGCGGCGGCAGGACGGCCTGATGAAGGCCGTGGGGCAGGGGACGCTCTTCCTGGACGAAATCGCGGAGCTGCCGCTGAGCCTCCAGGCCAAGCTCCTGCGAGTGCTGGAGGCCGGGCACTTCCGTCCCATCGGAGCGACAGCGGAGCAATCCTTCCAGGGCCGGGTGGCGGCCGCGACACACGCGGACCTGGAGGACCTGGTGCGGCAGCGGAAGTTCCGCGAGGACCTCTACTTCCGGCTCAACGTGTTGGAGGTCCGCGTGCCCTCCCTGGAGGAGCGTCGCGAGGATATCCCGGCGCTGCTCGCCCACTTCGTCCAGCAGCAGCGGCGGCTCCTGCGCTTCTCCTCGGAAGCCGTGGACCTGCTCACTCGGATGGCTTGGCCCGGCAACGTGCGCCAGCTGCGCAACCTCGTGGACCGGCTGGCGGTGTTCGCCGAGACGGACGAAATCACCCCCGAAGTCCTCTCCGAGCTGCCGGGCCGTCCCACGCAGGGCGTCCCGCGCGTGGACCCGCTGAAGGACCTTGTGCGTGCGGTGCTGAGACTGCCGGAGGCAGGAGACAAGCTGGAGCGCCTCGAGCAGGAGTTGATCACCGAAGCCATGGCGCTGGTCGAAGGCAACAAGAGCGCGGCCGCGCGGCTCCTGGGGGTGCACCGCAAGGCCATCGAGCGCCGCATGGGACGCAAAGAGGAGGAGTCCGAGGGTTACTCCTGACCGATGGGGGATGGGATTTCGATGAACAACGAAGCTGAGAAGAGCCAGGTGCGAGGGAAACCGTGCGAGGGCCGTCTTGTGCAGGCCGCACCAGGAGTCAGGAGCGCCGTCGTCCTGTCCCTCATCGGGCAGGTGACCCCCTCCGAATTGCGCACGAAGGTGGAGGCTCTCGCTGCTCTACACACGCGTTACTCGGAGATGCCCCACCTGGAGCCAGCCCTGAACCTGGTTGAGGGGTGGCTCCAGGCTGCGGGTTGCATGACGTGGCGGCAGCCGGTCCCGATGGGTCGGGGGAGGCACACCGTCAACCTCGTCGCGGAGCGGCGAGGTACCTCGGACGCACCCCGCCTCTTCATCGTTTGCGCCCATCTCGACTCACTGAACTCCGCTGGAGACTCGAATGCGCGAGCGCCGGGTGCCAACGACAACGCAAGCGGATGCGCCAGCCTGGTGGCAATGGCCCACATGCTGCTCAATCAGCGGCTTCTGCATGATGTCCGCTTCATCCTGTTTGGTGGGGAGGAGCAAGGCAGGCTTGGCTCCAAGCATTACGTGGATGGCCTTGGCCGCGAAGACAGGGAGCGGATCAGTGGTGTCGTGAATCTGGACATGGTGGCGAACCTGAAGACGTCACGTCCTTCAGTGATCTTCGAAGGTGACGACGTTTCTCAAGGCGTCATGGACGCGCTGGTTCGCGCCGCCGCGACCTACACCTCGCTTCAGACGTACGTGTCGCTTTGTTCAACCTCAAGCGATCATGCTTCTTTCATCCGAGAGAGGTTGCCAGCAGTGGGGGCGTTCGAGGGACAGGGTGATGTGTCGGAGGACCAGCGGCACCGCGAGTCGGATACGCCGGAGCGATTGGACTTCTTGCTGCACCGGGAGATTACGGTGAGCGTGCTGGTCTGGCTCGCCGAGCAGGTGCTTGGGCTCGAAGGCAGGTCGGTGCCTGGGCGGATCGGGCGCACCACGCCGTAGCAGGCCGCGGTCCCTACCGCCGAGCCATCGCCCCCCGGGGCGTCTTCCCCCGGGTGAGGTGGTTCACCGCCTCACCCAGGCCCTCCACGGTGAGGGCGAACATGGGGAACACGTTGGCGATGACCGCGATGCTGCCCGAGCGCCACGACCCGCGAGGCTCCGGGTTGAGCCACACGTTGCGCTCGAAGTGCTGCGCCAGTTGCATCAGCCACGTGAGCCCTTCCAGGCCCTCCTGGCGGTACTGGCCATTGGCGTCCGTGCGGATGCCCAGCTCATACGGGGCCATGGACGCATCGCCCACCATCACCAGCTTGTGATGCCTTCCCACCTGCGCGGTGAGCTCCGGAACGGTGATGCCGCCCGTCAGCTGCGGCGTGGCGTACAGCTTCCCGTAGACGCAGTTGTGGAAGTAGTAGGTCCGCAGCTCCTTGAAGTGCGTGGCCTGGCTGGCGACGCTGAACAGCCGGCTCACCAGGTGCGCGTACGGGTCCATGGACCCGCCCACGTCCATGCACAACACCACACGCGTGTTGGGCCGGCGCGGCGGACGCGTGACCACCTCCAGCTCGCCCGCGTTCTTCGCGGTGGCGGCGATGCTCTCGTCCACGTCCAACTCTTCAGCCACACCCTCACGCGCGAAGGCCCGCAGCTTGCGCAGCGCCACCGCCAGCTGCCGCGTGTCCAGCACCAGGTCGTCGCGGTAGCCCGCGTACTTGCGAGCCCCGGCCTGCCACAGCGCCTGACCCTGCCGTCCGCCCGTGCCGCCAATGCGCACGCCCTGCCGGGCCACGCCGTTGTTGCCAAAGGCAGACGCGCCGCCCGTGCCTACCCAGCGGTTGCCGCCGTCGTGGCGCTCGGTCTGCTCCTTCAGGCGCTGCTCCAGCTGCCGCCGCAGCTCTTCAGGGTCCCACTGCTCCAGGAGCGCAATCTCCTCCGGGCTCAGGTCGGTGCGCTCCTTGGCCTCTTCCAGCCAGGACAACAGCTCCTCGGTGAGCTTCAGCGCGTCGGAGGCAACGCCCTGGAA
The DNA here is from genome assembly GCF_003668965.1 of Corallococcus sp. AB030. Lineage (NCBI taxonomy): Bacteria > Pseudomonadati > Myxococcota > Myxococcia > Myxococcales > Myxococcaceae > Corallococcus > Corallococcus sp. AB030. Next base: position 9,731 of record NZ_RAWQ01000041.1, on the reverse strand, counting down.
GTGGAAGAGGAACGCCTGGTCAAAGGCATCCAGCTGCGTCTCCGAGTGCACCAGGAGCGCGCGAGCCACGTGGTAGAACCCATCCAGGCTGCTGTCATGCAGCCCGGCCTTCAGCGCCCCGGCGAGGGCGAGCGCTTCCTGCGCGCCCACCTTCACCCCGCGCTTTCGCAGCTCGTAGAAGAACGGCAGGAACATGGCGTGGCTCCCGGGCTGTCTTAAGCGCGCGTCCGCCGGCCGCGTCCGAAGGCTTCCGCCACCGCCACCAGGTCCTGCTCCTTCTTGAGCAGCGCACCCAGGAACGGAAGCTGCTCCTCCAGCTTCAACTCCACGACGCCGTTGGCCTTGAGCACGGAAATCCAGTCGATGAGCTCGCTCGTGGACGGCCGCTTGCGCAGGCGCGTCATCGCGCGCAGCTCGTAGAAGACCTTCATCGCCTGGTCCGCCAGCGCCGAGTCCAGCCCCGGGTGGTGCACGTCCACGATGCGCTGCATGAGCTCGCGCTCCGGGAAGTCGATGAAGTGGAACACGCACCGGCGCAGGAACGCGTCAGGCAATTCCTTCTCGTTGTTGCTGGTGATGAGCACCACGGGGCGGTTCTTCGCCACGACCTCGTCGTTGGTCTCGGAGATGCGGAAGCGCATCCGGTCCAACTCGTGGAGCAGGTCGTTGGGGAACTCCAGGTCCGCCTTGTCCACTTCATCGATGAGGAGCACCACGCGCTCCTGCGAAGCGAAGGCCTCGCCCAGCGGCCCCATGCGGATGTATCGCCGGATGTCTCGCACGTCCCCGTCCCCGAAGCGCGAGTCATACAGCCGCTGCACGGTGTCGTAGACATACAAGCCGTCCTGCGCGCGCGTGGTGCTCTTCACGTGCCAGGTGAGCAGCTTCAATCCCAGTCCCTGGGCAATCGCTTCCGCCAGCAGCGTCTTGCCCGTACCGGGCTCGCCCTTGACCAGCAGGGGGCGCTGGAGCGTGAGGGCGCAGTTGACGGCCGCCTGCAGGCCTTCGCTCGTGAGGTAGGAGTCGGTGCCGCGGAAGCGAACGGGAGTGGGAACCGGAGTCATGGATGGTTCCTTTAACATCCTGGGGAATGTTTCCATCCCTCCCCGGGCGGTTGGGTGTATATCCTGCCCCACATGGCCCCACTTTCCCTTGAAACCGAACTTCGCGACATGGTCCGCCGCGAGTTGCAACTGCAACTGGCTCCCGTTCAGAAGGCCGTGGCCCGTATGGCCAAGGGGCTGGATGCGTTGGATGCGCTGCGCGCGGTGACCGACCGCCTGGCGCCGCTGTCCAGCCGCCTGGGAGCCGTGGCGGGCGTGCGCACGCCCTCGCTGGCGCCGGAGCCGGTTGCCCGCCGCCGTCCGGGCCGTCCGCCGAAGTCCGCCGCCGCGAAGGCCGCGCCCGCCGCGAAGTCCCCGGGCCGTCCGCCGAAGGCCGCGCCCGTCGCGAAGGCCGCGCCCGCCGCGAAGGTCGCGCCCGCCGCGAAGGTCGCGCCCGCCGCGAAGGCCGCGCCCGTGAAGGCGCCCGCCGCGAAGTCCCCGGGCCGTCCGCCGAAGGTCGTCGCCGCGGAAGACAACCAGGCCTGCGCCGTCATCGGTTGCAAGCGCCAGAGCCGCTCCAAGGGCTACTGCTCGGCGCACTACCAGAAGCTGCGCCTGCTCATCCGCACGGGCCGCCGCCCGGACGCGTGGGTGGATGGCGCGAAGCCGCAGTCGGTCCCGGACCTCACGCTGCCGAGGGGTCGCGCGGGCAGCCAGGCGCTGAAGGAAGCGGCGAAGCCGGCCGCGCCCGCGGTGCCGCCCAAGCCCAAGGCGTGGCTGCGCAAGAAGGGCTCCAGCGGCGGCATGGTGTCGCTGACCTGACGGAGGACGTCGTCCGTGCTCCTCCCCGCGTGACGGGTCGCCCCGAGCGGCCCGCCGTGCGTGCCTCGGGACCGACACGGATTGCTTCCTTCGATTGACATGCGGGCCGTGGCGGTGTGAATCCCGGCCCCATGAGCGAGCAATATCCAGTCACCGTCGCGGTCCGCCGTCCCGACGGTTCGGTGGAGCAGGTCCGGGTGGGCACGGCGTACAGGAACGACGACGGCTTCACGCTTCAACTGGGCGAGCTGTCCATGAGCGCCACGCCCGTCGCGGCGTCGGCCCCGGCGTATCGCCGTCCCGCGTCCTCGGGCGCCCCGTCTGGTGGCGGCGGCGGCGACGGCATGCTCCTGCCCAACTACGGCCGCAGCAAGGGCGCCCCTGTCTACGGCGCCAGCCTCCAGGACCTGGAGTTCTACGCCAACGGCGCGCGCCGCTCCCTGTCGGACCCCAGCAAGTCGCGCTGGCACGACAAGGAGCGCCAGCTCCTGGCCTCCATCGAGGCGGAGATCGCCCGGCAGCGCGGTGACGGCGGCGGTGGCGAGCCCCCCGCGCGCGGTGGCGGAGGAGGCCGGGGCGGTGGCTACGGCTTCGGCAACCCGCCGGACGACGGCGACATCCCGCCCCCCGGCGACGACGACAACATCCCCTTCTGAGGGGAGCGATCCAATCGGACCCGTCCCGCGCAATATTCGAAGAGAAGTCCGGCGTGTCCGGCGGGAGATCCGATTTTCCGTGCCCTGCGTAGTGCGAGCCGGGCCCGGTGCGACCTGCTGGCAATGGGGGGGAGGCGCGGCGGGCTTGTCGTCAGTCCACCGCCCGCCCGGCAGGGGGCGGCGGACCCTTGCCGACGCGAGGGCCATTGACAGTATTGAGCAATGGCAGACACCATGAGTCTCCTCGGTGTCCACTGTCAGTGAATTGACACATCGCGTGTGATTCATTCCACGTCGATAGCTTCACTTCTGAAACATTCCGCATCCTGCGGATTTCACAGGCTTTCGGGGCTGTTCTGTCCTGGCGTGTGCTTCACGAATGACGCGTCCAGAAACAGGAACTCCGTCTTTCCAAGGGCTTAGGAAGTGGCCTGGAACGTGCTCTATGCACGCGTGCCAGGGAATCCATCCCGTCCGGCAAGGCTGTGAAATCGCGAGGCCATGGTAATGACCGAACGGGTGTGTGTGGTGGGCGCGGGTTCGTTCGTCCCAGCACGGACCATCTCCAACGAGCGGATCGCGAAAGCCATCCCCGGTTGGTCGGCCGCCCGCATCGAAGAGAAGATTGGCATCAAGGAGCGCCGCTTCCTCTGGGACTTCGACGACGAGACGGGCCGCGCCATCCCCCCGCCGGACGACGTGCTGGGGCGCTTCTATCCGGCGACCAACACGGACATGTGTGAGGTGTCGCTGCGCCAGGCCCTGTCCCGCGGCGGCGTGGATCCGAAGGAGCTGGACGCGCTCTTCGTGGTGACGTGCACCCCGGACGCGCCGCACTTCAACCACGACGCCATGGCGTTGCACGAGCGGCTGGGCCTGCGCGAGGACGCCTTCGCGCTGGTGGTGGATGACGGCTGCGGCGGCACGCCCTACGTGCTGGACCTGGTGCGCAAGATGATGGACGGCGGCCGCTTCCGCACGGTGGCGGTGGTGGCCTCGGCGTTCACGTCGCCGCTGCTCAACCGGGAGGTCTACACGGACGAGTTGCCGCCCACGCCGGGCCGCCCCAAGGCGCTCAACGCCTACCTGTCCATGTATGTCTTCGGTGACGGCGCGGGCGCGGTGGTGCTGCGCAAGCAGGAGGGGGACGAGGACGGTCCGGGCATCCTCTCCTCGTTCTCCGGCAACGCATACGCGGAGCTGGTGACGCGCCGTGGCGGCGGCATGCTGAAGCTGCCCTACCAGCCGGGCCGCACGCGCCCGTCCGACATGGCCTTCGTGGTGGACGGCTTCAAGGTCGCGCGCAGCTACCCGGAGTACATGCAGAAGTGCCTGGACGCGGTGCTCACCCCCACGCTGCGTGAACAGGTGAAGCGCTACTACTTCCACCAGCCCAACAAGCGGGTGATGGACTCGTTCGTGACCCGGGCGGGTCTGCCCAAGGAGTCGGTGGCCTGCAACGTGGATCGCATTGGCAATACGTCCGCGGCCGGGATGTTGATTCTTCTGGCGGACGACCTGGAGCAGGGTCGTGTTGCACTCGGCAGTGGGGACCTGGTGGTGGTGGCGGCTGTCGGAGCCAACGTCCATTATGGGGCCCAGCTCGTGCGGCTGTAGCGCGCACGCGTGTTCATCTCCTCCCCCCCGGAGATTCCCCCCTCTATGAGTGAGCAGCGCAAGGAAGTCACGGTCCTGGAGCCAGCCATTGCCCAGGATCTCGAGAAGCGTTTGGCCCTGGCGACCCCCGACGACACGGCCCGAGGAATGTTCTTCAACGGCGCGTTGAACGCGGTGCGCATCCTGGGCGGCGATGCCGCGGTGGAGAAGTGCCTGGCGGTGGTGCAGGAGAAGAAGTTCGTCGACTTCTTCAACTACCCCGTGGCGGGCTTCCTGAAGTTGTCCTTCACGGGAGCGCAGTTGATGGGCCCGCAGCTGGGCGGCTTCGACGCGATGTTGCGCAAGATGGGCACGCAGGCGACCACGGACTTCCTGTCGTCGGCGGCGGGCAAGACGCTGCTGCTGCTCGCGGGCGACAGCCCCAGGCGGCTGGTGACGAATCTGCCCACGGGCTACCGCGCGGCGGTGAGCTACGGCGAGCGCAGCGTGGAGTGGTCCAGCGACCGCGCGGGCAAGCTCATGATGAAGCGGGACTTCATGCCGCCCGCGTACCACGAAGGCGTGCTCCAGGGCGTCATCGAGGCGCTCGGTGCCCGAGGCGTCCAGGTGAAGGGCCGGCAGACGGGCCCGGTGGACACGGAGTACGCGCTGTCCTGGCAGTGACCGGAGCACGAACCCAGCGGTCCTCGCTGTCCTCGAAGAAGGATGGGTTTGAACATGACTCAAGGACAGGCGGGGGCCCCGGTGCGGCTGCAGTCCGGCGACGAGTGGGTGTATGCCTTTCGCTCGCAGGAGGACGCCGCGACGCCACCGGATGATGCGGTGTGCGCGGCGGCGCCCTTCACGCCCACCGTGAAGCTGGGCGCGGGCCTGTATGTGCCCGCGGGCGACGGCGGCTACGAAAGAGTGGGCTCGGCCACGGCCTGCTTCCGGCTGACGGACCGGGCCTTCACGCCAGGCACGCAGGTCCCGTTCTACGCACGCTTCCTCCTGCCGGTGGGAGCCTTCACCGCGCAGGGCGAGTGCGTGCTCGTGAGCAACGACCAGCCCCAGGCGGGCGTGGTGCTCGCGGGGGGGGCGCTCAAGCTGGTGGAAGTCCCGCCGGGCTTCGTGGGCGGCGTGATGACGAACCTGAGCGTGTTCAACCCGCTCAAGCTGCCCGGCTTCGCCACGGGCTCGTACTACACGCTCTACACCTTCCGGAAGGAAGGCACGGGCACCGCCGCGCCCTGAGCGGCACCCCAGGATGAGCAGGAATGTCGGGGATGCCTGGGAGAATACGTCCCTGGGCATCCGACGCCATCACCAGGGGGACGACGCATGGAAAGCAGGTGGAATCCGCTCTACGAAGCGCTCGGCTATTGCCCGCCCGCGAGCGGAAGGGCCGTGCCGGCGGGAGCACCGCCGCCGGAGGACACGGACCTGCCCCTCCTCGGCCCGGAGGAGCTGGAGGCGCTCAAGACCGCCTTCCTGCGGGAGCCGGAGGACGTGCTGCGCTGGACGGAGAGTGGCCTGGGCGCGAGGGTCACGGTGGGCGCGTTCGTGGAGTCGCTGCGAGAGCTCGAGCTGCTCTTCACGGACCCCGGCCAGCTCCAGGAGCAGCTGGACGCGACGGAGCGCCACGCCCGTCAGGGGACAGGAGGTCTGCCCGCGGACTTCACCTTCCCGCTGAGGACGGAGGAGATCCCCATCGACCCCATGCGCACGCGCTTCGAGCCGCAAGCGGACCTGCGAGGCTGGCTGTTGTTCAGCGGCCCCGTGTGGCTGGAGCAGGGCGCGGCGGCGCGGCAGGCTCCATTCCGCTGGCACTTCGGAGCGAAGAGCCGCTTCGTCTACCCATTGCGAGAGCCGGAGCCCGGCCGCCCGGTGGAGGTGGCGCTCTTCGGAGACTTCGGCACGGGCGAATACTCCTCCCGGTACATCGCCCGGCAGCTGGTGATGCGCGGCGAGCGCCTGGACTGCGCGGTGCACCTGGGCGGTGTCTTCTACTCGGGCCGCCAGGGCGAATTCGACGCGCACCTGGCGGAGCCGCTGGAGCCACTGCTCGGGACGACGGCGCTGCTGACGTTGAACGCGCCGCCGGAGATGCGCTCGGGAGCGGGGGCCTACTTCCGCTACCTGGACGAGCGGCGGGGCGCAAGCTCCCGTCACCCGCAGGAGGGCAGCTACTTCAGCCTCGCCGCGGAGCGTTTCCAGCTCATCGGTCTGGACACCGCGTGGTTCGAAGCGGGCCGTCACCGCGAGCCCGCGCTGCTGCAATGGCTGGAGCAACGCCTGTCGGAGGGACGCCGGCGGGGAGCGATGAACATCCTGCTGACCCACGCCGCGCCCTACGGCCCGGGCGCGGAGCAGCTCGCCCCGCTGGTGACGGAGGACCTGCGCACCCTGGTCGTGGAGCGCGAGTGGGTGGACCTCTGGTGCTGGGGAGGCGCCCAGGCCGGAGCGCTCTACGACCGCGCCCCGGGCCTCCCCTTCGTCGGCGCGAGCCTGGGCCACGGAGGCTTTCCCTCCGAGCGCAGGGATGCCCCGGAGTACCCGGTGGCACCGGTTCGCTTCTTCGAATCCCGGCCGCGCTTCCCGGAATGGACGGGCGTGCGCCAGGACCGGGGCAACCACGGTCATGCGTCGCTGTGGCTGCACGCGGACGGCAACGCGTCGCTGCGCTACACGGACTGGATGGGCCAGGTGCGCTGCGAGGCGACCCTCTCACGCCAGGGCCCCAAGGGACCGGTGACGCTGAAGGCGCTCGACGTGAGGGAGTGAGTCACGGCCCCTGAATGCCGCGCTCCTTCATGTACTTGCGCAGGCCCGCTGCGCCCTGGGCGCGCACCTTGTTGTGCAAGAGCGGCGTCCACCCGAGCGCCCATCCCACTGGCCCCAGCGCTTGCCGCGACCAGGTCCAGAAGGGGAACCGGTCGGTGTGGCGGATGATCTTCCCGTCAGCGAACTCGAAGGTCGCGTCGATGCGGTTGAGCACCTTCCGGCCCGACTGGCTGAAGGTGTAGGTCGCATCCCAGTGGGCGCTGCCGGTGCGGTCATCGGCCTGGACCTGACTGAAGACGAGTTCCAGGTCCTTGCCGCGCTCCAGCAGCATGCGCCACATGGAGGTGGCCCCCGCGTAGCGCAGGCCCTGGAACACGGCGTCGTTGAACTCCACGTCCGGGTGGTAGCAGGCGGCCATTCCGTCCGCGTCGCGCCGCTGGAAGGCCGAATAGAAGTCGGTGATGAGCTGGGCGTTCGGGTGCATGCCGCCGGTCTAGCGGAACTGCCGAGCAATGGAAGGGGCCGCATGGCAGAGTCCGCCGCATGGCTCGCGACATCGTCATCTGGCCCCACAAGGTTCTCACCACGTCTACCCAGCCCGTCACCGACTTCGGCCCGGCGCTCGAAACGCTCCTCCAGGAGATGGCGGAGGCCATGGCGGAAGCCAAGGGCATCGGCATCGCGGCCAACCAGGTGGGAGTCCCCCTGCGAGTGGCCATCGTCGGCCGCGAGGACGGCACCCAGTTCGAAATCGTGAACCCCCAGATACTCTCGAAGGAGGGGAGCGTGAAGCTGGAGGAGGGCTGCCTCTCCGTGCCGGACGTCTGGGAGAAGTGCTCCCGCGTCGAGCGCGTGAAGGTCCGCTACCAGGACAAGACGGCCCAGTGGCACGAACTGGAGGCGGACGGCCGGCTCGCGCACGTGCTCCAGCACGAAATCGACCACCTGGACGGCCACGTCTTCGTGGACCACCTCTCCAGCCTGAAGCGCACCCTCATCCTGGACCGCATGAAGAAGCTGCAGAAGTCGCTCGCGCGCCGGAAGGAAGAGCCCGCGGACGGCAAGGGAACGAAGCGCTCCTGACGCATGGAACCGCACCCTGTCCCCCGCAAGGTCCTGGCCTTCCGTGAGGAGTACCGGGCCCAGGCCATCGGGCCCGGCTACCGGGGGCAGGTCCACTTCGCCTTCACCAGCCTCGTCTGCCTGGGGGGAATCGCCCTGGCGCTGAGCCAGCTGGAGGCCCCCCGCCTCTGGGAGCTGCTCGGAGTCCCCGCGGTCATCGCGCTCGCGAACGTGGTCGAGTTCCTCGGGCACCGGGGCCCCATGCACCACCGCACCCGGGGCCTGGGCCTGATGTTCGAGCGGCACACCGTCCAGCACCACCGCTTCTTCACCCACGAGGCGATGGCGTACGAGTCCAGCCGGGACTTCAAGATGGTGCTCTTCCCGCCGGTGCTGCTCCTCTTCTTCCTGGGAGCCATCGCCGCCCCGCTAGGCGCCCTCTGCTTCCTGCTGATTTCCCCCAACGCGGGCTGGCTCTTCGCCGCCACGGCGCTCGGCTACTACCTGGCGTACGAGTGGGTGCACTTCACCACCCACCTGCCGAGCAACCACTGGAGCGCCCGGCTGCCCGGCATCTCCTTCCTCCGGCGTCACCACCAGGTGCACCACGATCCCAGCCGGATGGGCCGCCACAACTTCAACATCACCTTTCCCCTCTCGGACGGGCTCTTCGGGACGCGATGGCGCGCCCCGCTGGATGAGGAGCAGGCGGCACGCCGAGGGAAGTGACGGGGAAAGAAGAAAGCCGGAGCCGGGGGTTCACACCTTGGAACGGCGTGCCCATATCCCCGGCGGCTGAGTCGAATGATCAGGCCCGGATCAATCAGGGTTTGACGTCGCCGAACCGAAGCGTTAGAGACTGGACCTCCGCGCAACGGACCGCTGGCCCTCGGGCCTCGGGAAGTCAGCGCGGGGAAGAAAAGGATCGACGAAGGTTGTTGATCCCGAACGCGGCAAAGAGGTAGAAGCCGCGCCCCGCCCGAACCGGACCGAAAGCAGCACCTCGGAACGCAGAGAGCGGACAGCAGCAAACGGTCGCCACCAAAATGGTTGATCGCGGATGCGGTGGTGGTACAAGCCGCGCCCCTCACCTCGAAGCCCGCGCACTGGCGCGGAAGGCACTTCGTGGAGAGAGCAGCACCGACAAGGAAATAGGGCAGTCAACGAGCGAGTTGACAGCGAACGCGGCGAAGAGATAGAAGCCGCGCCCCACCGAAGAAGCAGCAGTCCGGAAAGCAACACGACGGACGCAAAGCGGTGAGGAAAGCTGACAGCAAGCGGTTGACAGGGAAGACGGCGCCGAAGTAGAAGCCGCTCCCCCTCGAAAAGAAACGGCGGAAGTCACTGGACGGCGCCGACGAACTTCGAAGCAGCCCGCAGGACGCAAAAGCGAAGTTGACGCTGATTGCGAACTGAAATAGAAGCTGCAACCCCGCTGGTTGAAACGAAACCAGCAGCGAGGTAGACGGTAGCAAAAGTCGCGAAGCAGCACAAGCGGCTCGGTCTTTGAAAACCAAATAGCAAGCCCAAGAAGTAATGGATTGCGGAAACCCGCAGTCAATTTTTTGAGGGCGCTTCACCTCGAGAGCAGCGCTGAAAAGCGCAGCGAGAGGGAAGTGCCGACGAATCAGCGAGCCGAGACTCCTTAGCCGGGTCTCGGGGAACGCCGGTTCAAGCAAACCAAGAATACAATTGGAGAGTTTGATCCTGGCTCAGAACGAACGCTGGCGGCGTGCCTAACACATGCAAGTCGAGCGCGAATAGGGGC
>NZ_RAWQ01000419.1:0-2099 GCF_003668965.1 Corallococcus sp. AB030 | reverse complement strand
GGGACGGACCACCAGGTCCGGCGGCGGCGGGGGCCGCGTGGGGTCACCACCGGGCAGGTTGTCCGGCTCCTCCACCTCCACGAAGAGGTTCTCGTCGGTGCGGAAGGCGAGCTGGCCGATGCACTCCTCGGCCTCCGAGCGCAGCTGGCCCACCTTCTGCTGGGCGATCATCACCTTGGTGAACTCGTGCTCGCCGGGCGCCGCCTCGCTCTTGCTGACGGCCTCCTGGAGGGCCACGTCCGCCTGCTCGGAGATGCGCAGGAGGCCTTTGATCTGCGTCAGCTTCTCGTTGGCGCAGTTGAGCTTCACCACGTCCTTGGTGCGCCGCGCCTCCTCGACCTTCTCGAACACCTGGCGGAGCGACTCCCGCATGCCGCCCAGGGCCTGCGTGCTGCGCTCCAGCTTCTGGCTGTCCGGCACGTCACCGGCCTTGTCCAGCGCGGGCGGAGCGGGGCGCGGCGGCGACGCGGGCGACTGCGCCAGCGCCATCCCGGAGGTGACGAGTCCTCCCACGACGGCGAGCATTCCCAGGGTGCGCATGCGCCTCACGAGTCCTTCCGGCCCTTCCCAAGCTGCGAGAGTCGAGCCTAGGAGTGAGGGGGAGGGGTGTCAACGCAATGCCCCATCGCCCCGGAGTCCGGCTTTCCAGCTCCGGAAGTCAGTCCTGGGGGGCCAGGCGGGCGTTGGCCTCGCGCAGGCGGGCGGACAGGCTGCGCGCGATGTTCACGACGATGAAGGTGAAGCCGTCCGCGTGCGCCAGCCGGAAGGTCCGCAAATCCTGCGCGGTGAGCTGGAGCAGCTCCACTTCGCCCAGGGCGCGCACGGTGGCGGAGCGGTGGTCCTTGTCGATGAGGCCCATCTCCCCGAAGAACTCCGGCGGGCCCAGGACGGTGAGGGGCTTCACCTCGTTGCTCACACCCCGGCGCACCACCTCCACCTGGCCGCGCACGATGACGAAGAGGCTGTCACCCAGGTCGCCCTCTTCGAACACCACCTCGCCGTGCGCGTAGCGGTACAGCCGTGCCAGCTCCGCCAGCCGAGCGAGCTCGGCGGGGGCCAGCATCTCGAAGAGAGGGGATGTGGCGATGACTGCCAGCTTCTCCATGTGCTCCCCGCGGGTCCGGTGACCCCGGAAGGTCCGGACGGTCGAGCCTATTCCCCTGGCGAGAAGATGAACGGGTAGCTGACGGGGACGTCGTCACTCGGTTTGAAAGGGAACGTCCAGGTGCGCATGGTGGTCTTGATGCAGTTGATGACCTCGTCCGAGCGCAGGGTGGATTCCTCCACCTCGACGTTGCTGGCGCGGCCTTGCGGCGTCAGGTCGAAGCGAATCATGACCCTGCCCTTGAGGGAGGGGTCGCGCTTGAGCCCGTTCTCGTAGCAGCGCTGGATGGAGGCCTTCCTGCGCTGGATCTCGCGGGCCAGGTCCTTGGGCTTGACCTCGGAGCTGTCCACTTCCGGCACCGAGTCCACGACCTGGGGCACCTTGACGACCTGCTTCTGGCCGGTGTTCACGGTGCCCGCGCCGGACGTCTGCGTGGCGCCGATGCCCGCCATCTTGCCGCCGGTGTCTCCCTGCGGATTGGCGATGCCGTTGCCGCCGCCCGAGCCCGCCGTGAGCGCGCCACCCGCCGTCGCGCCCGCGAGCGCCTCCGCCACGTTGGCGCCGCTGCCGGAGCTTCCGAGCACGTCCGCGATGGCGTCGCCGCCACCGGGGCCCGTGCCGCCCAGCAACTTGAGGAGGCCGGTGCCCGCGACCCTCGCCTCGACCTGCTGCCGGCGTTCCGCGCTGTTGGCGGGGGCGGGCGTCGCGGCGGTGGTGGGCGTCTTCTTCGGAGCGCTCTTCTCCTCTTCCGGCTTCTTCTCCCCGGTCGCGGTCGTCTCCTTGGGCTCCTCCTTCTTCGCGGGCTGGGGCGGGATGATGGCGCGCACGAAGCGGTCTTCCAACTGGTCCAGCTCCACCTCCGCCTCCACTGGCGCGGGCTGGGCGACGATGATCGCGACGCTCAGCACGTAGAGCACCAGCATCGTCAGCAGGATGCCGAAGAAGACGCGGTCCACCGTGCGCCACGTGCTGGCCTTCAGCTCCGGGGGGAGGG
>NZ_RAWQ01000418.1:0-2125 GCF_003668965.1 Corallococcus sp. AB030 | reverse complement strand
CCCGCTCCAGCTTCCGCATGTCGTATGCTGTCAGCCCCAGCTCGGCAGGGCTCCTTGCCGGTCGCATGCTCCAGAAACTGCGCATGCGACCCGGATTTGTCTCGGAACTTCTGGCGACCTACTTAGAAGCCCGCCGCGAAGTCCTGGAGGAACCAGAACAGGCTGAGCTGGTGGGACGTGCCCTGCGTCGTTCCGTAATCCGAGACGGTCCTGCCAGCCAGCGCGGGAATCTGGGGGCAGGTCAGCTGGCCGTGGATGGCCTGGGCATAGCCGTTGGTGACGAGGGCGCTCGCGAAGGTGGACGTGGAGGGAATCGTCACCTGGCCCGACGTGCTGACCGTGTTGTAGGCGCTGGTGTTCGAGAACGAGACGGCGATGGCGTCCGCGTCGAAGGCGTTGTTCCCGGTGATGAGCTGGTTGATGTACGGCGTGCCGCCGTTCACGCGCCAGGTGCCCGCTTCCCGCGCGGTGGCCACGCCGCTGATGGACGTCCGGCCGGTGACGCGCCCCGTGTGGTCGAAGCGGGCCTGGCACGGCGAGGTGCAGGGAATGCTGACAGGGAAGGGGAAGCGCACCGGGAACCACCCGCCCGGCCGGTAGATCATGAAGTCCCACCAGTAGAAGTAGATCCGGCGCGAGCACCGCAGTCCCAGCGACAGCTGGCTGGAGCCGGTGACCGTCCGGTTGAGGGTCGGGCCCGTCGGGATGGCGTTGGCGCTCAGCGTGTGCTTCGCGCCCGGCCCGTTCCAGCCGTAGAGGCTGCGGCCCGGGGACGAGACGAGGATGGACTGGGTGGTGGTGGGCGTGCGCGTCGTCGTGGTCGTCCAGCCGCAGGTGCAGGGCCCGATGATGGGGTACCACCAGTACCACTGCTGGACGTAGACCATGGCCTCGCCGCGCAGGTGCGGGAAGTCCTTGGACACCTCCTTCACCAGGTCGTACTCGCCCTGGCCATACCTCGCGTCGAGCTCCGTGACGACGGCGTCCAGCTCGCTGCTCACGTGCACGACGTCCTTCTCCGACGTGACGCCCTTGGACACGGTGAGGCTGCACTCCTTTTCGGTCGCGCAGTCCAGGTTCACGTCATAGGGCTGGGTGGCCAGCGCCTGGCCCTGCGGATCCTCCAGCACCAGCTTCTGCGCCCAGCCCGTCTCCCAGGGCTTGTCCAGCGCGCCGAAGAGCTTCACCTGGGAGACTTCGCCCGCCTTGGGCGTCACGTTCACCCCCGCGGTGGCGGTGTCCTTGCCGTCATAGGAGACGAGCTTCGAGGACCGGGGCAGGTCGTCCTGCCGGTCCGTCCACAGGATGCTCGCGGTCAGCTCCCCGTCCACCAGCGCCACGTCGAGCACGGTGGCGATGTTCGGACGGACCTCCTGCGGATCCGCGGCGTGGGCCGGCGCGGCCGCGAGCAGCCCTCCGAGCGCGAAGGAGGAGACGGTCAGCGAGCGCAGCCATGACGGCACGAGGCCGGACAGGCCTCGCGAGGAGTGTTGGGGCATGTGGCAATCCCTTACGGACGAATGGGGGTCCGCCCCCCGACGCGGGAGGTCGGAGGGCGGTTCCCTGTCAGAGCAGGTCCCGTGCCAGGGATTGTGCCATGTCTGTCATTGATGCTGGTTTAGCAGGGAGTGCGTGGTTTTCCACGATGTTTCCGAAATCGTTTCTTGCGCTGGGAATGTGTCCCTTCCCGTTACGGAAACCCCATCGGGTGTAGCGCGGAGGGCTACAGGATGCTGAAGAAGTCCTGGACGCTCTTCTCCATGGAATCCACCTCGTTCTCTGGGAGTGTATAGGTGGACTGGATGTCAAAGGCGCGGCCCATGGGACCCAGGCCTTCGCCCGGGCACACCGCGACGCCCTGCACGGCGATGGCGTAGTTGCCCTGTGCTCGGCCGTACGGCTGCCAGGTGCTGGCGTTGCCGTTGTATGCGTGGAAGGCCTCGCCAGACGTCTGCACGTAGCCGGAGCCGCTGCTCACGTCGCGCATGGCAATCCCCCTGTCGAATTCCTGGTCGCCGGTGGGCGCGTAGCGGGTCTCGTTCAGCAGTGGGCTCAAGCCATTGCCCAGGTGGTACTTGCTCTGCTCCATGGCCGACCCGTTGGGGATGGTGGGCGGGGGGAAGGG
>NZ_RAWQ01000417.1:0-2176 GCF_003668965.1 Corallococcus sp. AB030 | reverse complement strand
CCCCACCGGGCCGGTGAAGTGGGGCGAAATCGAGGGGCGGGTGGTGCTGACCGGGACGCCTCCCCAGGCCCCCAGCGCGCCGACCACCGCCACCGTCGCCAGCGTGTGTGGCGACCAGGCGGAGGACCGCTCGCTCGTGGTGGGAGGCGAAGGGGCCCTGGCCCACGCCGTGGTGTCGCTCCAGGACGGCGCCGCGCTCGCTGAACCGGAGACGCCCGCGCCGCAGCCCGTGCTGGACCAGAAGCAGTGTCACTACGAACCGCCCGCGCTCGCGACGAAGGCCGGCGGCGAGCTGCTGCTGCGCAACTCCGACCCGCTGGTGCACAACGTGCGCGCCCAGTCCGGGACGAACCGTTCTGTCTTCAACGTGGCCATGCCCCTGGAGGGCATGACCCTGCGCCGCCCCCTGCCCGCCGAACCGGGCACCGTCCAGGTGCGCTGCGACGTGCACCCCTGGATGCGCGCGGTGGTCCGCACCTTCAACCACCCGTACTTCACCACCACCACTCCGGACGGACGCTTCCGGATGCGCGTCCCGGAAGGGGCCCACACGCTCGTCTTCTGGCACGACCGGCTCCCCGAAGCGTCCCGGACCGTCACCGTCCGCGCGGGGGAGACCGTCCAGGTCGATCAGAGCTGGGGCGTGGAAGCACTGCGTCAGGCCGGCTCGGGGAAATAGGGCACCCCTGACACGGTTGTCGCGTCCGGCCCCGAGGCAACGAAATCGTGGGCCAGGGGTTCCGTATAAGTGCCGGGAAGCACGCCCCTTGTTCAGACTTCTGTCTTGGTGGCAAAATTGCTTTCTCGGAAGCCAACACTTCCGCCTGAGGGGGAGTCGCAATGCATCAGACCAGGAAGCAATCCACGGTAGCCGTGGAGGTGGAGCGCCTGCCCATGGGGGCGCGCCGCAAGGACGCCCGGCCGGTGGGCATGCAGGAGATGGGGCCCAACCTCTACGAGAAGATCGAGAGCGCGCTCACCGAGCTGTCGCTGGCGTCCTCTCATGAGCGGCTGAGCGGCAGCTGAATCGCCTGAGCGGCAGCTGAAGCGCCTGGGCGGCACCTGAGAAATGACACCCCGGAGCGGTGTGGGCCCCTGGGGAGGGACCCCCGTCTCCGGTCAGGCCGTTTCCGGGTCGGTGGCCTCAGGGCCAGGAAACGACAACGGGGCCCGCCCGAACAGCTCGGGGGACCCCTGATGATGCAGGCGTGAGGGCGACCTTACAGCTCGTCGTCGTCAGCGGCCTCGGTGGTGGACTCGGACTCCTCGTCATCGCTGAAGGAGTCGAGGTTCTCCTCGTCCTCCTCGGCCGCGGGCGTCTCCTCGGGCTCGGGCTCGATGACCTTCGGAGCTGCCGCCAGACGGCCGCGCCGGCCCTCGGTGGGCTTGGCGACCACGTTCTCCCGCTGATCCGCCCCGCACTTGGGGCAGATGGGGTCCGGCTTCTTCATGTCGTAGAACTTCGTCCCGCACTTGAAGCACGAGTGCTTGGTCCCGAGATCCTTCGCCGGCATGCGCCACCCTCGTAGAAGCCTGGAGTGAAACCGAGGGCGGCTGAATAGATGGGCCGAAGAACAGAGTCAACCGTGTGTTTGCGCGGGAGATTTCTGGCGGTAGCATCCCCGCCGGTTTCCCCCGAGAGCCGGACGCCCCCTTTGAACTTCACCTGCGACAATTGCCAGAAGCGGTACTCCATTGCGGACGAGAAGGTCCGCGGCAAGACGGTCAAGGTCCGCTGCAAGAACTGCCAGAACGTCGTCACCGTGGAAGGGCCCGCCGAGGAGGAGAGCACCCGCGTGGTGTCGCTCGCCGACGTGGAGCGCATCCGGGCCCAGGAGCGTTCGCTGGCGGGAGGTGGCGCCGCCGCCGCGCCAGCCCCCGCTCCGGCACCGGTGTCCGCCGCGGCAGTTCCTGCTCCCCTGGCCAAACCTCCTGCGTCGGCCCCCCAGACGCCCTGGGACGATGAGCCCACGCGCACCGCGCCTCCCCGCCAGACGGCCGGGGCACCGTGGTTCGTGATGGTGCGCAACAAGCAGGAGGGCCCGCTGGACGAGTCGGCCGTGGCCGAGTGGATGGCCGCGGGCACCATCAGTGCGCGCAGCTTCTTCTGGCGCCAGGGCATGCCGGACTGGAAGCGCGGTTCGGACATCCCGGAGCTGGCCGCGCTGCTCGCGCC
>NZ_RAWQ01000416.1:0-2274 GCF_003668965.1 Corallococcus sp. AB030 | reverse complement strand
GTGGTGAAGGGGCGGGTGACGAACGCCGTGACGGGGGCCGCCGTCGTTGGCGCGCGGGTGCACCTGGATGGAGTTCCCGAGGACGCACAAGCGTGGACGGAGTGGGTGGACGTATCAGCCGCCGAGGGAGGGGGGCGCACGGCGGTGGATGGCACCTTCACCCTGACGCAGGTGGGGGAGCTCCCCGGGACTCTGCTCGTGACGCATCCCCGATTCGTGCAGGCGCGCGTGCCCCTTACCGAGCAGGGCGTCTCCGTGCGGCTCGAGCCCGGGGCCACGGTGCGGGGCACGGTTCGTGACGTGCATACCCGCTTGCTCCGGATTGTCCTGTCCCGCCAGGGAGAACCCTTCGCGGATGACATCCGCCTGGAGGGAGAGCACTTCTCACGCTCGGACATCCCCGCGGGCACCTATGAAGTCTCCGTCGAAGCCTCCAGTGACAGGGCGCCCCCGTTCGAAATCAAGTCACAGACCGTCACGCTCCCGCCGGGAGGGACAGCGACGTTGAGCTTCATGAACATGAAGCGGGTGACGCTGCGCCTTCGTGCCCCCATCAACCTGGGGCACCTCGAGACAGCGCTGGTTCCGGGGAAGGTGCCCATGCCGAGAAGTGAAGCCGAACGGCAGAGCATCCTCATGGACGCCGACCCCATCCACGAAGGTGACGAGCGCACCTGGGTCTTCAAGTCCCTGAAGAGCGGGACCTATACCTTCTTCGTCTTCGAGCCGAGGGGCAGCGTCGTCCGGACGTTGCGCCAGGAGGTGACGTTGCCGGACCGGGGCGAGGTTGCCCGCGCACTGGAGATGAACTGGGTGGACGTGCCAGTGATCGAGGCGGACGAGGGTGCGCTCGGTACCGGGACGCCCCGACGCTGAATGACACCCCGCACAGCCCGGGCGGCCCGCGCAGCGGACCATGCGCACGCGGGCGGAGTTCGTCTTGACGCCCTGCCCGAATCAGGAGACGAACCGGGCCCATGCCCTACACTCCCATCGTCGCCACGCTGGGCTACGTGATGTCGCCGGACGGCCAGCAGGTGCTGCTCATCCACCGGAACGCGCGCCCGGAGGATGCCCATTACGGCAAGTACAACGGCCTGGGCGGCAAGATGGACCGCGACGAGGACATCGCCGCGTGCATGCGCCGCGAGATTCGCGAGGAGGCCGGCATCGAGTGCACGCGCATGGTCCTGCGCGGCACCCTGTCCTGGCCCGGCTTCGGCAAGCACGGCGAGGACTGGCTGGGCTTCATCTTCCGCATCGACGCCTTCGAGGGCACGCCCCTGGAGAAGAACCCCGAGGGTTCCCTGTCCTGGGTCCCCGTGTCCTCCATCCTGTCCCTGTCGCTGTGGGATGGAGACCGGCACTTCCTGCCGCTCGTGTTCGACGAAGACCCGCGCCCCTTCCACGGCGTCATGCCCTACGAGGGCGGTCGCGCGGTGAGCTGGTCCTTCACCCGGCTGTAGGGCTCCCTCCGGGCGTCCTCCGACCAACGCTCACGGCCGTTTTCCAACCAGCGCTCCGGCCTGGACCGCTAGAACCTCCGCCTCACACTTGGGACTCACGTGAAGGAGCGCGGCGCATGGACCTCATCGGACAGCTCTCGCAGCAGCTTGGAGTGGATGGCACGCAGGCACAGGGGCTCGCGGGTTCGCTCCTGAAGCTGGTGCAGGGCTCGGTGCAGGAGAAGGTGGGCCCGGACGCGGCCCGGCAGATGGACCAGGCCATCCCGGAGATGCAGGGCTGGCAGCAGCAGGCGCAGGCCCCGGCGGCTGACGGCGGCGGCCTCATGGGCGCGCTGGGCGGCATGCTCGGCGGCGCGGGCGGTGGTGGCGGCGGCGGCATCATGGGCGCCCTGGGTGGCGCGGCGGCCCACGCGGGAGAGATCGCCGGCGTGGTGACCATCCTCCAGCGGTTCAACCTGGACACGAGCAAGGCCACCCTGGTCGCGCCCCTGCTCCTCAACTTCCTCAAGTCGCGCCTGGACCCGGGCCTGGTGGGGAAGATCCTCGCCGTGATGCCCCTGCTCGCGGGCGGCGCCGGTGGCGGCAGCGGCCCCCAGGGCGGCGGCGGACTGGGCGGAATGCTCGGCGGCATCCTGGGGAAATAGGAGCGCCGCAGCTCCTGCAAGGGCCTGTCACTCCAGGGGGTTGGGGGAAACGTCGTGCGGGAATGCAAAACAATTCCGCTCGCGGTGACTTGAAGGGGAACGGCGGGCTCCCACCCGCCAGGAGCCCCGGTCATGACCTTCTTGTCCCGCATGCAGCCCTCCCC
>NZ_RAWQ01000415.1:0-2344 GCF_003668965.1 Corallococcus sp. AB030 | reverse complement strand
CCTCCTGCCTGCCCCTTCCCCACATCCGCTGGCGGACAGAGCCCGTGTGCTCCCCTGGCCACTGCCCTCGTCCCACGGAGGGAATCCGTTGTCTTTCCAGAGGTTCGGGGAAGCCGAGCGAGGACCGAGACACCAGAGAAGGGGTGTCTATTACGGAAATCCCGTGATTTTTTGTCAGGGGGTCGCGGTCAAATCCCCCGGTTGGACCCCAGCGCATGGGGAGAGGGGAGGGCAGGTGATGCAACGGCTCCGGGCGACGCCCGCGAGCCCGACCCACCGGATCCGAAGGGGCTTGTCAGGGTCCCCAGGTGGGCGCGGTCGTACCGCAGGTGCTCTCCCTTTGGGCCCGGCGCGGATTGAGCGGTTCAAGGAGCACAGCCATGAAGTCGTTCCTGTTGGTACCCAAGGAGTCCATCGAGACGCAGGCCCGGCCCGGTGTGCGTGGCACGGCGCAGGGCGAGCGCGTCCTCAGCCGTAGCACCGCGCTCCGCTTCAGCGCGGCCCAGAAGGCACCGGATGCCCTCACCGCTCTCGGCCTGCGGTCGGCCACGCTGCCTGGCGTGAAGCCGGAGGTCAGTGGTCAGGCGCAGCGTGGCCGCAAGCGCGCCCGCGGCAAGAAGGCCAGCGACGTCGACGCCACGCCCATGCCGGGCGCGCCCGTGACGGAGCAGGTCGGCACGGAAGCCGGCAGCTACCGGTTCATGCCGCTCATCGGCGCCACCATGGCGCACTTCTACTCCCAGGACGCGGAAGTCGCGGCCCGCGGCGAGCTGGCGGCGGAGTTCGAGTTCATCCCGGACGTGGTGCCCCTGTCCTTCCCCGGTCCGGTGTCCGCCGGACAGACGGGGCCGCGCAACCGCGGCATGAGCTCGCTCGCGCAGCGCGAGTGGCCTGACGAGTCCGGCGTCCCCCTGGCGCACGCCCAGGGCATCCGGGGCGCCGGCGTGATGCTGGGCATCCTGGACACGGGCGTGGACGCGGACCACCCCGAGCACGCGAGCAAGACCATCCAGTTCCGCTACGTCTCGCTCTTCCCCAACTCGCCGCACAACCCCGCGCGCGACGTGCGCGGTTTCGACCCTGACGGCCACGGCACGCACGTGTGCGGCATCGCCGCGGGCGTGCACCACGGCGTCGCGCCGGAGGTGGACCTCTACGCCGCGTCCGTCATCGAATCGGAGACCATCCGCACCAGCCTGGGCCGCGTGGCCGCCGGCATGGAGTGGCTGCTGCACCAGTTCAGCCGTCCGGAGAACGCGTCGCGTCCCGCCGTCGTCAACCTGTCGCTGGGCTTCCCGCTGCAGCCGCCTCCGGGCATCTCCGAAGCGGACTACCTGCTCAACCAGCGCGCGCTGCAGGCCATGCTGCGTCGGCTTCTGGACAGCAACATCCTGCCCATTGTCGCGGCGGGTAACAGTGGACCCGACACGGTTGGTTACCCAGCGGCCTTTCCCGAGGCCCTGGCTGTGGGGGCAGTCGACTTCGAGCGCAACGTGGCCACCTTCTCCGCCAGCGGCTCCGTGGGGCGTCGGGTCGTACCTGACGTCATGGGCTACGGGGTGAATGTGTATTCGTCTACTGAACGCCGCTGCAACAATCAGGCGTTCTATGAACGAATGAGCGGCACAAGCATGGCGGCGCCGTATGTCGCGGGAATCGCCGCGCTGTATCGTTGCCGCGCCCCTGACTTGACGGCATTGGAAGTGAGGGATTTGATTCTGGGCAATGCCATCAAGCTTCCTCGCTCGGCGAACCACCGGACGGGGAAGGGCCTGGCTGTTTTCAGGTGACGCGGTAGTTGCCGGGGCCGGTGCCACGTGAGCACCGGACCTGGGGAGGATGTGGCCATGAGCAGGAAGAATGGCGTGCCGGGCGGACCCCAAGACATTTCGGCCCGGATGTCCTCCGTTGCCGCCGTGCGTCCGCTGCCTGGCAGCGGAGGCACGGTGCGTGCGTTGCCGGGCGCGGGTGGCCTGGAGCGTGACGCACAGCCGGCCGGCGACATTGACGTCACGGTGATGCCCCGGGAGTCGGCCGCGCCGAAGAGTCCTTCCGCGTCCTCACGGGCACCCATGCGTTCGCGCGCGGATATCTACAAGGAAGGCCAGGCGGAGAACGCCCGCTTCCGCGAGAGCTTCATGCGCTGGCTGGAGGCACACCAGTTGGTGGGCGCAGTGCGCGCCATGAGCGAGCCGGGCGGTTCCCTGCCCATGCTGCACTTGAGGTGCGCCCCGCGCGTGCTGGACCAGCTGCGCCGCGCGCCGGAGTTCGAGGCGGGCACGATGATGCCGCTCGAACAGCTGTACTAGGCCCGCCCCACCGCGCTTGCCTCCTGTCACCGGCC
>NZ_RAWQ01000414.1:0-2374 GCF_003668965.1 Corallococcus sp. AB030 | reverse complement strand
GGCTTGCCATCCGGCCCGAAGTCCACCGCCGCCGCCAGCAGGTTGCGCGCGGCATTCCCGCTGAAGAGGCGGGCCAGCCCCGTCGTCTCCACGTCCAGCCAGCGCGCGGCCTGGCGCAGGACGTCCAGGTACTCGCCCTCCATGGCGCGGGGTGGGCGGCTGGGGGCGGCCATGCAGACGCGTGCGTAGCTGTGTTCCCGGTCCACGTACATGCCCATGGAGCGGTCGCGGAAGTCCTTGGAGAGGGCCTGTGTCATCGCGTCCAGGTGCTCCTCGGGGGAGGACACCTTGCCGGACGTCTTGCCGGAGACGAGGGGGATCTCCGCGACGTGCCAGCCGCTGTCAGCCAGTGCTTCCGGACGGGACTCCACCCACTTCACTTCGGGACAGGGGAGGTCCAGCCCCTCGCACACGCCCTTGAGCGTCTGACGCAGAGCGGTGAGGTTGCCTTCGACGTCGGAGAGGAAGAGAACGAGTCGGCGCTGCTGGGACACGTGGGGGGCTCCTTGAGTGGCCCCGTGAAAGCCCCGGCGTTAGCTGAGAATTTCCGGAAGTGACGACGCCCGCCTGCCCCCCAGGCGACAGGGGACGTGCGGGCGCGCTCCAGACCTTCTGGGGACTACTGCTACAGCGGGATGTTGCCGTGCTTGCGCGGCGGGTTCTCCTGCCGCTTGTCCTTGAGCATCTCCAGCGCGCGGATGACCTTGGCGCGGGTCTCCTCCGGACGGATGACCTCGTCGATGTAGCCCAGCTCCGCCGCCTTGAACGGGTTGGCGAACTTCTCACGGTAGTCGTCCGTGAGCTTCTTGCGCTCGGCGTTGGCGTCCTGGGCCTTGATCAGCTCGTTGCGGAAGATGATGTTCACCGCGCCTTCGGGACCCATCACGGCGATTTCAGCGGTGGGGTAGGCGTAGTTGATGTCCGCGCGGATGTGCTTGGACGCCATGACGTCGTACGCGCCGCCGTAGGCCTTGCGGGTGATGAGCGTGATTTTGGGGACGGTGGCTTCCGCGTACGCGTAGAGCAGCTTGGCGCCGTGGGTGATGATGCCGCCCCACTCCTGGTCGGTGCCGGGGAGGAAGCCGGGCACGTCCACCAGGGTGAGCAGGGGGATGTTGAAGCAGTCGCAGAAGCGCACGAAGCGCGCGGCCTTCACGCTGGCGTCGATGTCCAGGCAGCCGGCGAGCACCGCGGGCTGGTTGGCGACGATGCCCACGCTCTTGCCGTTCATGCGCGCGAAGCCGACGACGATGTTCTTCGCGAAGTGCTCCTGCACCTCGAAGAAGTGCTTCGAGTCGACGATGGCGCGGATGATCTCCTTGATGTCGTAGGGCTTGTTCGGGTTCGCCGGGACAATGGACTTGAGCGACTCCTCGGCGCGGAACGGGTCGTCCTCGCACGGCTGCGAGGGCGGGTCCTCCTGGTTGTTGGAGGGCAGGAACGAGAGCAGCTCGCGCGTCATCGCGATGGCGGCCTGCTCGTTCTCCGCGGCGAAGTGGGCCACGCCGGACTTCTGGTTGTGCGTGAGCGCGCCGCCCAGGGACTCCTTGGAGACCTCTTCGTGCGTCACCGTCTTGATGACGTCCGGGCCGGTGATGAACATGTACGACGTGTCCTTCACCATCATGATGAAGTCCGTGATGGCGGGCGAGTACACCGCGCCGCCCGCGCACGGCCCCAGGATGAGCGAAATCTGGGGGACGACGCCGGACGCCAGCGTGTTGCGCAGGAAGATGTCCGCGTAGCCGGCCAGGCTCTCCACGCCTTCCTGGATGCGCGCGCCGCCGGAGTCGTTGAGCCCGATGACGGGCGCGCCCACGCGGGTGGCCAGGTCCATGATCTTGCAGATCTTCTGGGCGTAGGCGCCGGACAGCGAGCCGCCGAAGACGGTGAAGTCCTGGGCGAAGACGAACACCTGGCGGCCTTCCACGGTGCCGTAGCCGGTGACGACGCCGTCGCCCAAAATCTTCTTGTCGCCCATGCCGAAGTCGTTGCTGCGGTGGGTGACGAACTTGTCCAGCTCGCTGAAGGAGCCGGGGTCGAGCAGCAGGTCGATGCGCTCGCGGGCCGTGAGCTTGCCGGCCTCGTGCTGCTTGGCGATGCGGTCGGCGCCGCCGCCCTGCTCGGCCTGCTGCTCCATCTGCTGGAGCCGTGCGCGCAAGGGATCGTTCTCGGGGGTCGTGGCCATGGGGGGCGCTCTAACACGATTGGACGTCGCTGGCAGCGCTTCCCTTGCTCCTGGAGGGGTGGGCGGACGGCCGGGCCCGGTGTGCATGGGACGGGGGCGGGACGGAAGTTCAGGCTGTCACTTATACACATCTCCGAGCCCCCTATACACATCTCCGAGCCCACGGCCGTCTTCTGCTTGAAAAAA
>NZ_RAWQ01000413.1:0-2393 GCF_003668965.1 Corallococcus sp. AB030 | reverse complement strand
GTAACCGTCCGGCCAGTGACGTGCCGGGACGCTTGAAGACAGGCCCCGACCGTGCTCGGCGAGCGCCGCGAGGAGTGAGCTGTTCAGGGACTGGGCTGGAGGGGTGACTCGGGCGGGTCGGCGGTGCGTCGCAGTCTCCACTCGTGGGGCAGCAGCTCCCCGATGCGCGAGTGCGGGTGCGTCTGGACGCGAAGCAGCACGTCGGCCAGGTACTCCTCGGGATTGACCTGGTTGGCCTCGCAGGTGGCGACCAGGGCGTAGAGGCCGGCGAGATTCTCCCCCGCGGCCTCGTGGCCGACGAAGAGGAAGTTCTTCCGGCCCAGGGCCGCCTTGCGCAGCGCCGCCTCGGAGCGGTTGTTGTCCAGGGGCAGGCGCGCGTCGGAGACGAAGCGCGTCAGGGCGTCCCACTGCTTCAGGGCGTAGGAGAGGGCCTGGCCCATGGGGCCCTTGGGCAGGTGGCGCGGGGCCTGCGAGTCCATCCACGCGCGCAGCGCCGTGAGGACGGGGAGGCTCTGCTGCTGGCGCAGCTCGCGGTGCGCGTCGGTGCGCACGACGGCCGCGTCGCGAGCCAGGGCTTCCACGCGGTAGAGGGCGAGGATGAAGTCCAGGGCCTGGCGGGCTTCGGGCGCGGTGGGGAGCGCCTCGAAGAATCGCCGTCGCACGTGGGCCCAGCAGCCCACCCGCACGCGGCCCTCGGGCAGTGTCACCGCGTTGTAGCCCGTATAGGCATCCACCACGAGGGCGCCCCGGGTGCCGCCCAGGACTTCCTTCGGCGTCGTGCTGGCCCGGCCCAGGCTGAAGCGGTAGCCCAGCAGCCACTCCCCCGCGGGCGTCTGGGTGAGGAAAGTCCAGAGGTAGCCCTGGCGCGTCTTCTTCACGTCCAGCACGCGCACGGGCGTCTCGTCGGCCCACACCACCTCGGCGGCGGCAATGACTTGCAAGAGGTGCTGGGACAGAGGCAGCAGCACCGAGGCGGCCTGGTGGAAGAGGTCCGTCAGGGTGCTGCGACTCATGGGCACCCCACCGCGCTCAATCCGCTGGGCCAGCCGGTGCAGGGGCATCGCGTCGGCGCACTTGGAAACCACAACGTGCGCAAGGAAGCCCGGGCCGTACTCGCCCTTGTCCACCACCTTCGGCGGCGCGGGGGCCGTCACCACGCCCTGGCCGCACGCGCACGAGAGGACTTGCTGCACGTGCACCTGCCGCTCGAAGAAGGCGGGCACGTACTCGTACACCACCGTCCTTCGCCCCTCGCCCAGCGGCTTCAACTCCTCACTGCCGCACGCCGGGCAGTGCCTCGACTCGGGCGGCACCGCGTGCCGCACTTCGCGCGTCGGGGCCTCCTCGGCCTTCCGTGCGGCCCGCGCCCGGCGCTTCTCCAGGGCGGCCTTGGCCCGCGCCGCTTCGTCCTGGGGACTCGGGGCCGTCTGCCTCAATTCCTCGGCGACGGGCGGCAGCTTCTCGGCTTTGCGACCGAAGACACGCCGCTCCAGCGCGGCCATCTTCGACTCCAGCGACGTCATCCGCTCGCGGAGCTCCTCGGCTTCCTCCCGCCAGGGGCAGAAATGGTCCAGTGGAAGCTCGCGCGGCACCTGGAGCCCATACCGCGCTGCCCGCCCCCGCGCTCGCGCCGGGCCCTCAGGAGGCCGCGCGCCCGGGCGGTGACCAGGCCGGCGGGCGTCGCACGTCCGCCACGTCGATGCCGTCCAGCAGCATCGCCAACTGCGTGGCGTCCAGCGTCACCGCCTTCGCCTCCGCCTCCACGCGCGGCAGCCGGAAGCGGCCCGTCTCCAGCCGCTTGTACAGCAGCACGAAGCCGCCCCGGCTCCACGTCAGCACCTTGACTCTGTCGCCCTTGCGCGAGACGAAGGCGAAGAGGTGCCCCGAGTAGACGTCCTCGCCCCACTCGGCGCGCACCAAGGCCATGAGGCCATCAATCGACTTGCGCATGTCCACCGGCTCCACGGCCAGCACCACGCGCACCGAAGCCGGAAGCGCGAACACCCTCTCACCGTCCCAGCGCGGCGACGAGCCGGGCCACGTACGCCACGTCGGTGCCCACCGCGAATCGCACCCGCGCTCCGCTCGCGGCGACCACCTCCATCCCCGACTCCATCGCCGCGGGCGTCGTCGCCACCTGCACCGGCAAGAGTCTCACGGCTTCCGCTCGCGACGGCGCGGCCCGTCGTGCCCGGTACACCCACGACTGCAACGTGCTCAGCCGCACGCCCCGCGCCAACGCGAACTCCCGCTGCGTCTGCCCGCTGGCCTCGAAGGCTTCCGCGATGCGCGCCCACTCCGGCTTCTCCACCTGCTTCGCCATGCCCGGAAGCGTCCGCCGCGAACCGCTCCCCCGGCAATCCCTCACGGCACATCGTTGGCCGGACGGTTAC
>NZ_RAWQ01000412.1:0-2418 GCF_003668965.1 Corallococcus sp. AB030 | reverse complement strand
GCTCGGGCCTGCCGATGCAGGCGCTGGCGATGACGACGGTGCTCGCGCCGCTGCCTCCGCGCCGGCGCTTCCTGCCCGCGGGGCCGTGGGGGGAGTGGCTCGCGTCCATCCTCGCCGCCTCGGGCCTGCCGGGGACGGTGGAGCTGACGCCGCTGGAGCGCCGCCCTCGCGCCGGGGGCTTCGTGCTGCGCCCGCTCGACTGGAACGAGTCCCTGCGGCTCGAACGGCGGGAGCTGATGGGGCCTGCCGGGGAAGGGCAGGGGGCCACGGCGCTCCCGTCCTCGCGGGCGCGCGTGGACCTCGTCCACCTGTCCATGGGCGAGCCCCAGCGGGTGGCCGAGGCCACGCCCGTGCTCCTCGCGGCGGGCTACCTGCCGACGGGCCTCCGCCAGCGCCTGGACGCGCCCGACGACATCGTCTTCCAGCACCTGCCGGCGCCGGAGCGGGCGCGCGAGGCGGTGGGGCGGGCGCGGCTGGACGGCGAGGCGGCCCGGGCCCTGTGGAGCGGATGGGTGGAGCGATGCGCGCGAACTTCGTAGACACGCTCCTCGCGCGGCTGGACGGCGAGGTGGCCACCATCTGGGCCACGGTGTTGCTGCGCATCGACGCGCGGCCCGACGTGGCGCGGCTGCGCGGGGCCTTGCGCGCCCTGGTGCGCGAGAGCGAGCGCCTCAACGTGGCCTGGGACGACGCGCACGGTGCGTGGGTGCCCGCGCCGCGCACGGACGAGGCGGTGGACGCGGCCCTGCTGGAAGGCGCCGAGCCGCTGGACGAGCCCGAGGCGGTGACGCGGGTCATCAACACCCGGGTGGACCTCGCGAGGGACGTGCCGCTGCGGCTGCACCTCCACCCCCTGGCCGATGGCGCGCCGGGCCCGTGGCTGCTCGCCATCCAGCTCCACCACGCGATTGGGGACGCCAAGGCGCTCGCCCACCTGCTGGAGCGGCTCTGGCTGCACTGCGCGGGGCGCGCGTCGGAGTCGCCCCCGCTGGGCCCCTCGACGCTGACGGATGGCAAGGTGCTGCTCGCGGCGCTGCGCGGGCCGGGCCGGGTGCTGGGCCTCGCGAGCCCCCGCCGCCGGCTCCTCGCGCAGCGGGGCCTGGGCCTGCGCCGCAGTGGAGACACCGCGGGCCGCTCGTTGATGGCGACGGCGCGCCTGACACTCCCGGCTGGCCGCACGGACGTCCAGGCCTCGGAGGTCTTCTTCGCCGCGCTGCTGGCGGGCGTCGCGCTGCGCGAGCCCACGAAGGACGGGCTCATCCGCCTGCGGGTGCCGGTGGACCTGCGGCGCATGCTGGGGCTGGGGCGGATGCTGGGCAACGGCTGCTCGACGGTGCCGCTGGAGCTTCCCCTGCGGGAGGTCCGCGCCCGGCTGGAGGACGCGCCCGCCCTGGCGGCGCTGATGCGCGAGGCGCTGCGGCGCGTGCTCGACGAGGGCGTGCACTGGACGACGGCGCTGGAGTGCATGGCGGTGGCGCGGCTCGCCCCGGGGCCCGTGCTGCGGCGCAACGCGCGCCCCGGGCTGGTGGCCGAGCCCCGCACCAACACGCTGGTGGCGACCTACCTGGGGCAGCTCGACAAGCACTTCGTGGACGCGCCCTTCCGCATCCACTCCCTGCGCAGCCACACGGCCACCTGGGGCGCGACGGGCCTGGGCTTTGGCGACACGCTCAACATCAACACGGCGACGTTCGAGGGACTGTGGACCCGGGGCGAGCTGCGCGACTTCACCGAGCAGCTCGCGGGCTGGGCGTCCTCGGGCTTCGGGCTTCCGGCGGAGGTGGTGGGACCATGAAGGGGCTTCGCGACGCGCCCGCGCTCTACCTGGGTTTCATCTCGCTGCACCTGCTGCTGGGGCACCTGGGCTCCAGCCTCGTCTACCGCCTGCGCTTCGGCCGCAGCCCGCTGGCCTACCGGAGCACCGGGGCCGACTCCGCCCACACGGGCCTCACGCGGCGGATCAGCGGCGCCTCGCTGGTGTGGGTCGGCTCGGTGGCGGCGGCGGCGCTCTGGCCGCGCTGGTCCGAGCGGCCCTGGGGCCGGCCCCTGCTGGCCCTTCCGCCGGAGGTGGGCTGGGCGCTGGGCGTGCTCGGGCTGGTGGGCATGCTGGCGGCGCAGTACGGCATGGGCGCAAGGTTCCGCATCGGCGTGGACGCGGGGGAGGCCCCGCCCGTGCTGCACGAGAGAGGACTCCACCGCTACTCGCGCAACCCCATCTACGTCTTCTCCTACCTGTACCTCGTGGGCGCCTCGTTCTGGGCTCCGTCGCTGGTGACGCTCGGGGCGTGCGCGGTGCTGGGGGGGCTGTTCCACGGGCTGGTGCTCCAGGAGGAGCGCTACCTCTCCGCCCGCCTCGGCGAGGCCTACGCGCGCTACCGCCAGCGCGTCCCCCGCTACCTCTGAGGCCCCATGCAGCCC